>JABMNR010000070.1 GCA_013203465.1 Alphaproteobacteria bacterium | reverse complement strand
CGTATTCCGAGGCCTGCAACAGGCTGTCATGAGTGCCGGTGTCGAGCCAGGCAAAGCCGCGCCCCAGCTTCTCGACGCTAAGCGCGCCGCGCGCCAGATACACCGCGTTCACATCGGTGATCTCCAGCTCGCCGCGCGGCGAGGGCGCGATGGCGGCGGCGACATCCAGCACCGTGTTGTCGTAGAAATACAGTCCCGTGACCGCCCAGTTCGAGGTCGGGTGGTCCGGTTTCTCGACGATCGAGGTGGCGCGTCCGTCGGCGTCGAAATCGACCACGCCATAGCGTCCCGGATCACTGACATAATAGCCGAACACGGTGGCACCTTGCTCGCGAGCGGCGGCGCGCTGCAACACCTCGGTCAGGCCGTGGCCGTAGAAGATGTTGTCGCCCAGCACCAACGCCACCCGGTCGGACCCGACGAAATCCCGGCCGATGATGAACGCTTCAGCCAGCCCGTTCGGCGCCTCCTGGGTTGCGTAGCTCAGCGCGATGCCCCATTGCCGGCCGTCACCCATCAGATGCTTGAAGGCCGCTTGATCCTCCGGCGTGGTGATGACCAGGATCTCGCGGATTCCCGCCAGCATCAACGTGGTCAGCGGGTAGTAGATCATCGGCTTGTCGTAGATCGGCAGCAGTTGCTTGCTCGCCACCAGGGTCAGCGGGTAGAGCCGGGTGCCGGACCCACCGGCCAGGATAATGCCCTTCATCGTGTTCCTTCCATGACGGCGGGACTGACGGGGCGCGGCCCCAACCGGTCGTCCAGCACGGCGTCCAATGCCTCTTGCCATGGCCGCCGCGGCACCGCGACCACCGCGTCCAGACTGCTGTTGTCCAGCACCGAATAGGCCGGCCGCGCGGCCGGTGTGGGATACTGCTCGGTGGTGATCGCCTCGACCACGGGCCGCCGCCCCCAATGCACCGCCGCCCGTGCGAAGATCGCCTCGGCCATACCGTGCCAAGTGGTCGTGCCCTCGGCGGTGTAGTGATGGGTGCCGGTAAGCACGGTGCCGTCGCGCCGCGCCGCGAGTATCGCCAGGATCGCCGCCGCGATGTCGACGGCGGCGGTCGGCGTGCCGTGTTGATCGGCCACCACCCGCAACACATCCCGGTCGGCGCCAACCCGCAGCATGGTGCTCACGAAGTTCTGGCCGCGCGCGGCGTAAACCCAGGCGGTGCGTAGGATCAGATGATCCTCCAGAACCTGACGGATCGCCCGCTCGCCCGCTTGCTTGGTGGCGCCATAGACGCCGAGCGGTGCCACCGGATCGTCCGGGCGGTAGGGCCGTATGCCGCTGCCATCGAACACATAATCGGTGGACAGATGGATCAACCCCACACGCCGCTCCGAACAGGCGGCCGCCAGCGCGCCCGGCCCCTCCGCGTTGACCGCACGCGCCAGATCGGGCTCGGTCTCGGCCTTGTCGACGGCAGTGTAGGCGGCGGGGTTGACCACGATGTCCGGCCGGATGCTGTCGAGCGCGCCATCGATGGTTCCGGGCCGGGCGAGGTCCAGCCGGTCACGGCCGACGGTAACCAGCTCGATCCCCTCGGGTGCCACGGCTCGGGCCAAGGCACCGCCCACCTGTCCCGTCGCGCCGGTGACCAGAACCCGCATCATACCGCCTTCTTCTTGGCGCCGGTGCCGACCCGGCCGAGATCGTAGCGGCTGTCCAGGATCGGACCCCACCAGTCCTCACGCTCCAGATACCAGAGGACCGTCTTTTCGATCCCGCTCTCGAAGGTCTCGCGCGGGGTCCACTGGAGATCACGCGCGATCTTCGCCGCGTCGATGGCATAGCGGAAATCATGCCCCGGCCGGTCGGTGACGAAGGAGATCAGCGACCGCCGCGACCCGCCACCCGGTTGCGGTTTGGCGTGGCGGTCGAGCAGATCGCAGATGGTCTCGACCACCGCGAGGTTGGTCATCTCGTTGTGGCCGCCGATGTTATAGCTCTGCCCCGCCGCGCCTCGGCTCGCCACGGTCCACAAGGCCCGCGCGTGATCCTCGACATAGAGCCAGTCGCGCACGTTCTGGCCGCTGCCATAGACCGGCAGCGGTTGGCCGCGCAGCCCCTTGATGATCATCAGCGGGACCAGCTTCTCGGGAAAATGATAGGGGCCGTAATTGTTCGAGCAGTTGGACAGCACCACCGGCACGCCGAAGGTCTCGCCCCAGGCGCGCACCAGATGGTCGGACGCCGCCTTGGACGCCGAATAGGGCGAGCGCGGGTCGTAGGGTGTCTCTTCGGTGAACATGCCGTCGTCGCCAAGCGAGCCGAACACCTCGTCGGTCGAGATATGGTGGAACCGGAACGCCTCCCGCCCAACGTTGTCCAATGTGTCCAGAAACGCCCGCGCCGCCTGCAGCAGCCGAAAGGTACCAACCACGTTGGTCTGGATGAAATCCTCGGGTCCGTCGATCGACCGGTCGACATGGGATTCCGCCGCCAGGTGCATCACCACATCGGGCCGATGCTCAGCGAACACGCGCGCCAAGGCGGCGGCATCACAGATATCCACCTTCTCGAAAACGTACTGCGGATCGCCGGCCACCTCGGCGGTCGCCCCCTCGGTCGCGGCGTAGGTCATCTTGTCGAGATTGATCACCCGGACATCGGTGTCGGCGATCAACATCCGCACCACGGCCGAGCCGATAAAACCCGAACCGCCGGTGACCAAAACCGTCTTCGGTTGCGGCATAGTGAGTCTCCGCTCAGTACGTAAAATAGGCCGGAAGCTCGGCCAGGGTGGGCAGCTTACCGTCCTTTTCCGACAAGGTCGGCGCGGCGCCATCGAGCGGCCAGTCGATGCCGACGACCGGGTCGTTCCAGATCAGCCCCTTGTCATGCTCGGGCGCATAGCGACCGGTCACCTTGTAGACCACCTCGGTGTTGGGCTCGAGGGTGACGAACCCGTGAGCGAAGCCGACCGGCACTAGAATCTGGGTCCAGTTCTCGGCCGACAGCTCCGCTCCGACCCAATGGCCGAAACTCGGCGAGCCATGGCGAATGTCGACCGCCACGTCGAAGATACGCCCCTTGACCACGCGCACCAGCTTGTCCTGAGCGAAGGGCGGTGTCTGAAAATGCAAGCCACGCAACACACCAACGGCGGCCGACATGGAGTGGTTGTCCTGGACGAAGGCGAGATCAAGGCCGGCGGCGATGAACGCCTCGGCGTTCCAGGTCTCGGAAAAGAATCCGCGATGGTCGCCAAATTTCTTCGGCGTGATCAGCTTGACCTCGGGAATCGCGAGAGGCTCGACCTGCACGCTCACCTCCAGGGATGACGGGATACCGACCACATCAGGGCCGGCGCGGGCTATACCATGCGCCGCGAACCACCGACAAGTCGCGCAGGCTTATGCATTTCATGGTATTTCACCGATATGTTACCCTTTATGTTCGTGGGGGCGCCCGTGTTGTGTCGACAGGAACGCGGACGCTGAGGCCTAGGTTCGACCATTCCGGATTGGCATGACGGTGAATATCCAACCCCTACCCGATACCGAGCATCGGCAGCTCATCGTGGCGCGTGACAAGCCGCTGGTTGGGCCGCGCGCCATCAATGTCAGCCCTGTCACCGAGCCGGCGCCGACCTGCACGGTTGTCATGGTCTCGTTCCGCACCGGGCCGATCCTGGTCGATAGTCTGCGGGCGGCGTTGGCCTCGGCCGCCGTTTCCAAAGTCGTCCTGGTCGACAACGGCAACAACGCCGACACCCGGCGGGCGATCGCGCACATCGATAGTGAGGAGCCGAGACTCGACGTCTTGCAAGGGCACGGCAATATCGGCTTCGCGCGGGCCTGCAATCTGGGCGTCACGCGATCCGACAGCGACGTTGTGTTGCTGCTAAACCCGGACTGCATCCTGCGCCCCGGGGTCGTGGAACGTGGTTTGGAGGTGCTCGCCGCCCACCCCGAGGCAAGCGCCCTGACAGTGCGGATCGAGAACACCGACGGCAGCGAGCAGCGCGGCGCACGACGCAACTTGATGACGCCCTGGACGTGTTTGGTCGAGCAATTCAGGCTCGACCGGATCATGCCGAACCATCCGCATTTCCAGCGCCTGAACCTAAACGAGACCGAACCTCTTCATGATGTAAGCCCGGTCGAGTGTATATCGGGCGCGTTCATGCTGTTGCCGAGACGGGTTTACGAGGCCGCCGGCGGCATGGATGAGGATTATTTCCTGCATGTCGAGGATGTGGATTTCTGCATGCGGCTGAGCAAGGCCGGGCATACGATCCTCTATGTTCCCGATGTGGCGGTAACCCACGTCAAGAGCACCAGCCGGGTCTCACCGCTGCGGATCGAGTGGCACAAATCGGTGAGCGTCTCGACCTATTTTCGCAAGCATTTCCGCCCGCAGTACCCAGACTTCATTCTGCGGCTTATCGGGATGGCGATTTTCCTGCGGTTGGTGGTGCGGGCGGTGCCGATCACGTTGACTTGGGTCGCCGAGCGTCTACGCGGCGCCAACCCCGAGGCCCGCCGGAATTGAACCGCGGGCGCTGAACCAGGTTACACAGACTCAGCCTCGCCAGCCCGCCGTGAAGCCGCGTAGGATTGCACTCAGCTTCGCCGCCTTGTCATCCTCCAGTACCCCTGCCTTGACCACGTCGTAGACGGTCGCCGTCACATCAAAGGCGAGCCAGCCGAGATTCGCCGAACCGTAGCGGCGCCAAACCCGAACCCGGTTGCGATGGATAAAAAACCGACGCCACGCGCTGTGGGTGTTCAGCGCCACGCGGCGACCCAGCAATTGGCTCTCGTGGTAATCGCCCAAGCGATGCCGGAGCCCCGCGTCTCCCACGCCGACGACTTCGAACCCGGCGCTGCGCAAGCGCAAACAGAACTCCACGTCGATGTAGTCGATGAAGAAGCCGTCGGCCATCGCCCCGACCACCTCCAGCACCCGGGCGCGAATCAGACTGCCTGAGGCGATGGCGAACACTCCGTCACGCACGACCTCGCCGGGACCGAGCGGGCCGCGCGCCAATCCGAACCGCCCGCGCGCCGTCAGAAGATATGGCTTCAGCGTCCCTTCGGCGTCGGTCAGACGCGGCGCCAACAGGCCAACCCGTCGACGGTCCGCGAGCCCGCGCCAGGATGCCAGCAGCGTCGAGACCATGCCCGGGTCCGGTACGCTGTCGTCGTCCAACAACAGCACCCAATCGGCGCCGGTGGCGAGCGCGACAGCAATCCCCTGGTTCTGGGCAGCCGCGAGCCCACGATTATCGGGGTTGGCGATGAAGACTAGATGGCCATCGGACGCCTCGGCGCGGGCCCGCAGACGGCTCTGTGCGTCACCTTCCGAAGCATTGTCCACCAGCACCACCAACGCACACTGCGCCAGTGCGGCATCCAGTACTTGGTCGAGCGTGGTATCTGGCTGGTGGCTGACAACCACGGCGGCGACTCGGTTATCTTCCGCCGGAGGTTCGGCGACGCGCGTGACCAGATCGCGTAGCGGCCGGATGTCGATCGCGCGGCGCAGATACGCAAGCGGCGACCACGTGAGCGCCGAGGCGATGGCATCGACCGAAACCCGACGGTTGGCTTGGATATCCCGCCGCTCCGCCCAGGTGTCGGCAAACGCGATGAACGCCTCTCCGATCGCCATGAACCGACGCCGGCACTGGCCCCGAAAGACACCCATCAGAGCGCCCAGCGTCGCCAAGCCAAGCGCCGGGGGCAACCCCAACACCAGCAGCGGTCCCGGCAGACCGCGCACCATGGTCCAGAGCCGGTTTCGGGTGACATGGCGCACGACGAAGTCGGACGGCGCGGAGGCCGAACCGACATGCCGAACCACCGCCCCCGGCGTGACGATGGCCCGCCACCCGGCGAGCCGCAACCGCAGCGCCAAATCCACATCCTCGTAGTAACAAAAGAACCGCGCGCAGAACCCGCCCACCGCCTCGAACGCGTCCCGGCGGTATAGCGCGGCGGCGGCGCACGCTCCGAATACCTCTCCTTCCGGCATGGGGACCGCCAAACGCCCCTTGCCACCGCGCCAAGCCGCGCCGAACACCGTGTAGGGATCGCCAAGTCCGTCCAGCAATTCGGGTGTCGATGCGTCGAGCTGAACCGAGGCAATCGACCCCGCCTCCGGATGACGCTCGGCGGCGGCGATCAAGGCCGCGAGCCAGCCGGGATCGGCGGTTGCATCAGGGTTCAGGGTAATCAAGTATCGCCCGCGCGCCAGGGCGGCGGCACGATTGTTACCGACGGCGAAGCCCAAATTCTCGTCCGACCGTTCAATCCGCAACCAAGGCCGTGGCCGCAGCCGGTCGACAGCGCCATCGGTCGAGGTGTTGTCCCACACGATCACCTCAAAATCCCGCCAGGTTTGCGCATCAAGCGCGGCCACGCAGCGCTCGAGATGCGCGCCCGATTGATAGGCGACGATCAGGATCGAGGCGCAGGGCGGATGAGCGGAGAAGGTCATGAAGATCGGCAGATCGCGGCGAAGCTACGGTCGCGCGACCATAGCACGCCCACCCTCTTGACAGCGCCATTGGTGATGCGCCGAATGCGCGCTCCCGTGTCACCGGAGCCATCGCATGTCCCGTATCGTGTCGCGCTTTCCCCTCCCGCCGATGAGCCTCGGGACCGAGCGGCACCTCACCGTCCATGCCTACGGTGACCCGGACGCGCGCCCCAAGGCCTATTTGCAAGCCGGCCTTCACGCCGACGAGTTGCCAGGATCCTTGGTGTTGCACCATTTGATCCGCCGGCTCGACTCTGGCGAGGACGGCATGCCTGGGCAGATCGTGATCGTACCAAGCGCCAATCCGGTTGGTCAGGCGCAGATCCATCGCGGCCAGCTTTCCGGCCGCTTCAGCATGGTCGACGGCACCAACTTCAACCGCGACTACCTGAACCTGACCACGCGGGTCGGCAACCAGGTGGACGGCCGGCTCGGGACCGACGAAGCCACCAACGTGGCGCTGATCCGGGATGCGTTCGCGGACATTCTCGGTGCGCTGGCGAGTGAGACCGAGGGAGAGCCCGCCTATCTCCGCACCATGTTGATGCGGTTGGCTTGTGACGCCGACATCGTGCTTGACCTGCATTGCGATGACGAGGCGCTGATGCATGTCTATCTGGCGCACCATCTATGGCCACAGGCGGAAGATCTGCCGGCCTTTCTTGAAAGCCCGGTCACCCTGCTCGCCAATCGCTCCGGCGGCGATCCGTTCGATGAAAGTTTGAGCGCCCCTTGGGCGGAGCTTCGGGAGCGGTTCGGCGATGCCACGCCAATACCCTCAGCCTGTCTGGCATCCACCGTCGAACTCCGCGGCGCCACCGACGTCGGTGACGCCTTGGCGGAGGAAGATGCCGACCGGCTGTACCGATTCCTGCAGAACCGGGGAGTGATCGCCGGCGGCGCAACGGTTCCAGCCCTGTCACGCCCGGCGACGCCACTCACTGCCATGGAAATTGTCAAAGCGCCGCTGCCAGGCATCGTCAGCTACCGTGTCCCGCTCGGCACCGAGGTGTCGGCCGGCCAACCGATCGCCGATCTGATCGACCCGACCGCCGACGACCCGGCCGAGGGTCGGATCGAGATAACGGCCGGAACCGATGGATTGCTGTTCGCGCGCCGGAGCAATCGGTTCGTCTGGCCCGGTGAGAGCATCGCCAAGATCGCCGGTACGCGCGCGCTACCCAGCCGAAGCGGTGCTTTGCTTACGCCGTAACCCGCCACGAAGGATACCCGCATGCTGGTTCTCGGAATCCACATGGGCCACGATTCCGCCGTCGCCGTCGTCAACGACGGCGAGATCGTCAGCTTGATCGAACGCGAACGGCATACCCGGGTCAAACACGCGGCGATCGCCGAGATAACCGATATTGAGATCGCCCTGGCCGACGCCGGGTGCACGATCGACGACATCGACGTGGTCTCAATTACCGCCACGCAAAACTGGCCGTTCGTGTTCTACGACAAGAGTGAATTCTTTTTTGAGTTTGCCCCAGATTTCGCCGAAAAGACAAAATCCGTCGACATGACAGTTAAAAACTACTCTAAATTTATTGAATATTCAAATGACAATCAAGAATTTTACAAAAAAAGAATGTTACGTTTCAATGATAATAGTAATGATTATAATATTTTTACAAAAAACCGCCCAATAAATCTAAATGACCCTAATTTTACCTACCAGGCTTCACGGGAGTTTCCCTCGTTTCCGAGGTTTTGGGATCAGGGCTTATCCTTCCATCGGCTGCGCAGCATAACGACAGACGAAACGCGCCAGATGATCGGCCCTGCCTTGAATCCCTTGATTTTCCATGTCCCCATCAAGGTTTTTCTGAGGGGACGCGCGATACCCGGGGTCATCATCCCCCACCACCTCGCGCATGCCGCCAACGCCTTCTTTCAGTCGGATTTCGAGTCCGCGGCCATCACCACCTGCGATGGTGGAATACGGAAAGAGGACTTTGGCTATGCTGGTGGGCTGTTTTGCCTGGGGCTCGGCAACCGATTGATCACAGTGTGCCCCAATTATTTGACGTCCGGGAACATGTACATGCGCGTCGGGTGGTATCTGAAGCTCGATTCGGGCTCGGGTGCGCCTGGAAAACTCATGGGTCTCGCACCCTACGGTCGACCACGCTTCTTCGATCCGGATCTCGTTGGCAACTATCTCGATGCCCCTGAGCTGATGATCCACGAAGCGCCTGACCGTGATGCTTCACATAGCTTTCTCGCGTCGGCCTGGACTCTCTTGAAACGGTCGAGCGTCAAAGCCCACGCTCTAGAATACAAGGACCTACACCCGACGGTCGAAAGCAAGTTATCGCCGTTCTCGGTCGATCTGGCGGCAAGCGCGCAAAAGCTGTTCGAAGAGCAAGCGTTATTGGCGGCAACCACGCTGTTCGAGATATGCATCAAACTCGGCCACACGCAGACCAACCTTTGCATTTCCGGTGGTGCGGCGTTGAATTGCCCATCAAACAGCCGGACCTGGCGTGAAGGGCCTTTTAGCAACGTGTTCGTTCCTCCGAGCTGTGACGACTCCGGTCTGGCCATCGGCTCGGCCCTGTTCACAACCCATACGATCTTCGACCGACCTCGCAAGCCGCAAGGCTCGAAGACCTCGGCCTCCGCCTATCTCGGGCGCCGCCACCCTCCGGAGAGCCTGCGCGCTGCGCTGCGGGCGAGCGCGAGCGATCTGCGTATCACTCCGGTCGCCGACGCGGCGGCGGATGCCGCCGACGCGTTGGCCAACAACGCGATCGTCGCTTGGTTCGAGGGACGCAGTGAAATTGGACCACGGGCGCTCGGTCACCGCTCGATCCTCGCCGACCCACGGCACAAGGAGAATTGGGAACGGGTCAACCGGATTAAGAAGCGGGAGGCATGGCGCCCATTTGCACCGGCCGTCCTAGAGGAACATGCCGCCCGATGGTTCGACGACGCTCCCCTGCCGTCGCCGTTTATGCTGTTCACGGCTCGTGTCGTCTCGCGCGATCTGCCCGCGATCACCCATGTCGACGGCAGCGCGCGCATTCAGACGGTCGACAAGCAATGCGGCGGGTTTCGCTCCCTGCTTGAGGCGTTCCACGCGCGGACCGATGTACCGATCGTCATGAACACGTCGTTCAACGGACCGGGCGAACCAATCGTTGAGTCCCCGGAAGACGCGATCCGGTTTTTCAAGACCTCGGAACTTGATCGACTGTACATCGACGGCCACCGGGTCGAACGGGCAAACGACGGCGCGGTCAGCTCAGAAGATTCAAAATGAACTTCGGCAGGGCGAACGCCGCCTGATGCACCGCTGGCGTATAGTACCGGGTGTCGATGCCGAGGGGTGAGAACCGGCCCTCGATGGAGGTGATGTCGAGCTGACGCTTGGTCGCGTCGTCGGTCGCCCAGCCGAACGCCATGTGCCCGCCCTGATACGTCGGCACCGCCGCCACGTAGAACCAGACGTCGGTGAAGCTCTCCCGCAACCGATGCCAGGAGTTGGCGACCTCGCCGCCTTGGAGGAACGGCACGCCGTTCTGGGTCACCAGGATGCCGCCCTCGGCCAGGCAGCGTTTGCAGTCGGCGTAGAACGCGGCGGTGAACAGCACCTCGCCCGGGCCGATCGGGTCGGTGCTGTCGACGATGATCACGTCGAACCGGTCGTCGGTCTCGGCGACGTAGCGGGCACCATCGGCGATCACCAGCTCGAAGCGTGGGTCATCGAACGCGCCGGCGCTCAGGGTCGGCAGATGCTCGCGGCTCATGTCGACCACCGAGCGGTCGATCTCGACCATCGCCAGCCGCACGACCCCCGAATGCTTGAGGGCCTCACGCGCCATGCCGCCATCGCCGCCACCGATGACCAGCACACGTTTGGCGCTGCCGTGCGCCGTCAACGGCACGTGGGTCAGCATCTCGTGATAGACGAACTCGTCACCCTCGGTGGTCTGAACGACACCGTCCAAGGTCAACACCCGGCCAAACTTCGAATTCTCGAAGATGATCAGATCCTGATGCTCAGTCTTAGTCCGAAACAGAACGTGGTCCATCGTGAGACGCTGCGCCAACCAGGGGTGCAGCGTCTCCGTAAACCACTCCGTCATGCCACCATGCCCCGCTTATGCTCGCCGAGGTTCACCGTATTCGGCGTAAAGGCGCGCTTGAGCACCTCGATCGCCTTGTGGGGTTGGGCATCGCCGCACATGAACACGTCGAGCGCCGCATAGTCGCACTCGGGCCACGTGTGGATCGAGATGTGACTCTCCGCCAGCACCGCCACACCCGACACCCCGCCGTTCGGCGAGAAATGGTGCAGATGGATGTGCAGCAAAGTGGCGCCGGATGCCACCACGCATTCCTTGAGCGCATCCTCGATATGGGCGAGATCGTCGAGCCGGCTGGCGCCCCACAGATCGATGATCAGATGGGTGCCGGCGAAGGTGAGCCCGTCCTTCTTGACGAAGTGGTCGAGCCTTTCGTCCGAGCTGCTCAACCCGGCGGAGGGTAATCGGATGACGTTGTCATCGCCCTCGTAACGGGGTGCGGTTTCGACTTGGAATTCGCTCGGCTGAGTGGCCGAGTCCATCCCCAATTTGGCGGCGAGCATGTCCATTACTCACTCCTCCTAACCAGAAGATTGACCCAGCTACCCTTAGACCCTCCACCCCCATGGGCCTCACGGACCCTACGGGACGAGCGGAATGGGCAGACAAAGAAGACCTACCCCCAGAAGGGCAGGCCAAGACACGGGTACTCGTAACGAGATGACCGTGCAGGCAGTGCGTCGAGTTCACCTCCATAGGGGGTCTTACCCCTGACGCCAAAAGGAAAGACCGAGATCCGTGGGGTCCCAAACCCCGCCGCGTCCCGGTCAGTCACGGCCGGGAGAATGAAGATTACGCCGGCAACGGTCAAGGGGATTCATCGATCAAATTCAGCAAAATTCGCGCATGGCGGCATTGACCTCGGCACATAGCAGTGGCTTGGTATTGCATGGTTTTCTTCGATCGAATTCGAAAGGTGTCATCATGCCTTGGGACACGTGGCTCGCTTTCGTCCTCGCCAGCCTGGCGATCCTGACCATACCGGGCCCGACCGTCATGCTGGTGGTCGGCACGGCGCTTGGCGCCGGGCGCGCCGCCGCACTCGGCACCGTTGGCGGGGTACTGATCGGTGATCTTCTGGCGATCACGCTGTGCGCGCTTGGGCTCGGCGCGCTGCTGGCGGCGTCGGCGACGGTGTTCACGGTGTTCAAATGGGCCGGAGCCGCCTATCTGGTTTGGCTTGGCGTCAAGCTCTGGCGGGCGCCGGTCGATCCCGATTTGCTTACCACACCGATGCGGCAGGGCGGCGCCAAGCGGGCGTTGCAAGGTTTCATCGTCACGGCTCTCAATCCGAAATCGCTGGCCTTCTTCGTCGCTTTCCTGCCGCAGTTCATGACGGCGAACGCGCCGGTGCTGCCACAGCTTCTCATCCTGGCACCCACCTTCGTCGGCATCGCCGCGTTGACCAACGGTGGCTACGCGCTTGCGGCGTCGGGGCTGCGCGCACGCCTGCGCTCGGCACGCGTGCTGCACTGGATCAACCGGGTCGGCGCCGGGTTCCTGATCGGTGCCGGCGCGCTGACGGCGGCGATGCGGCGGACGTAGAGCAGATCGTGAGAAATCCGAGTCACGCAAGTGACTCGATACTGGTCGATCACGCTCCAGAGCGTTACGGCCGCTTGGCCACAAAATCGATTTCCACCAACGCGCCGCGCGCCAGGCCGGTGACACCGATGCAGGTACGGGCCGGGCGGCGATCGTCCGGGAAATACCGGGCGTAGACCGCGTTCATGGCGGCGTAGTCGCGTACGAATTCGGTGATGAACACCCGGGCCTGCAGCACATGCTCGAAGCCAAGACCAAGACCGGTCAGCACGCGCTTCAGGTTCTCCATGGTCTTGACCGTCTGCGCCTCGACCCCCTCGGGCAAGGGGGTGGCGTCATCGTCCGGGTCGGTGGCGAGCTGTCCCGTCACCAGCACCCAACCATCAACCTCGACCGCGTGGCTATACGGCGCGACCGGGGTCGGAGCATCCGCCAGCCTATGAAAAATCGGTCCGATCATGGCGTTCTCCCTCCCGACGGCGGCGCGATCAGGCGCGGCGACGACGGCGCCCGGCCCGGCTACCGGCATCGGCCGGGCCAGCGCCGCCCAGGATATCGGCGGTCTTGCCGGTGAGCTGGCCGAGCTTGCCGATCACCTGCTCCAGTGTCGGCACCGCGCCCTTGGCATGGGTTTCCAACGCCGCGCGCATGGCGCGGATGTGCTCGGGCTGGGTGCCGCAACAGCCGCCGATGATCCGGGCGCCGGCGTCGCGCGCCAAGATCGCGTAGTCCGCCATCAGCCGCGGTGTGCCGTTGTAGCGGATGGCGCCGTCGACGTATTCGGGAATGCCGCAATTCGCCTTGGTGACGATCACATCATCCGACGCGACCGCGTCCCGCATGCTCAGCAGGCCAACCAACAGATCGGCCGCGCCGGTGCCGCAATTGCCGCCGAACGCCACGGGACGGACGGCGCGGGCGTGCATCGCCCGAACGAACTCGGTCGGGGTCACCCCCATCATGGTGCGGCCGTTGGTGTCGAAGGACAGGGTGCACACCGCCGGCAGGCCGACCGTTTCAGCCGCGTCCAGCGCGGCGGTGAACTCCTCGACCGACGACATGGTCTCGATCCAGGCAGCCTCGGCACCACCGTCCTTGAGCCCGCGCATCTGTTCGGCGAAGGCAGCCACTCCATCCTCGTGGCTCAAGGGACCAAGCGGCTGGAACAGATCGCCGGTCGGCCCGACCGAGCCGGCGCACACCACCGCATGGCCGGCGGCGGCGATTTCCTGAGCCAACAGCCCGGCGGCTGCCTTGTTCAACTCATACACCCGGTCCTGGGCGCCATGCAGCTTCAACCGGTTGGCGGTGCCGCCGAAGGTATTGGTCAGCACGATGTCGCATCCGGCCTCGATGAAATCGCGATAGTGCGCGCGCACCTTGTCCGGCGCCTCGACGTTCCACAGCTCCGGCGCGTCGCCATGGGCCAGGCCGCGGGCGAACAGATTGGTCCCGGTGGCGCCGTCGGCCAACAGCCAGGGGCGTTCGGCAAGCAGCGTGTGCAGCAGGGTCACGACGTCTCCTCTTTCGACCCGGACGCTCGGCGCCGGCGGGTTACCCGGCGACGGTTCACACCCGCTTCGGTCTGGCGCTGTCGCAACGCCTCAAGCACCGTTAACCGTTCCGGATCGTCGTACCGCGCCCAATGCGCGATTTCCTTCAGGGTGCGCCAACAACCCAGGCAGAACCCGGTATCCCGGTCGATCTGGCAGACACCGACACAGGGGCTGGCGATGGTGCGCGCTGCGATGGTGGGAAGGGCGGCTTCGGGTACAGTCATTAATTTTAGCCAATATGCGCCGACTGACCGTCATCCGCCCCCCGCCGATGATCGTGGCAACCGACCGCTAACCGCACCGGTTCGGGGACACAACCTCTGAGCCAATGCGCGCCAGCAGACAGCATCGGCCTGCCTTAGCCTCGGCCCGCCAGGCGGCGGTGTATCATATCCGTTGCGTGATGGGCGCTGTCCAGGGCGCCCAGTTGCCAGCCCGGCCAATAGCTGAACCAATCGCCCGCCATGAAGACTTTGCGATTGATCGGATCGGCGTTGGCCAAGTCCGCGAACACCGCCGGCTGGGTCTCGGCGGTCTGGCTCGCCCAGCCACCGACCTGATACGGCATCTTCGCCCAGGCAATGGTCATCCCGTTCTCCGCGAATACCTTATCGCGAAAGCCGGGGTGCAGCTTCTCACCGCCGACCAGCGCCACCTCGAGC
The DNA here is from genome assembly GCA_013203465.1 of Alphaproteobacteria bacterium. Taxonomy (GTDB): domain Bacteria; phylum Pseudomonadota; class Alphaproteobacteria; order Thalassobaculales; family Thalassobaculaceae; genus JABMNR01. The sequence goes on along the minus strand of JABMNR010000070.1, from coordinate 8,814 downwards.
CGCTCCGCGCGCGATAGCGCACCGAACTGCTGCGCCTTCTGTGAGCTGTTGTACGCGCCGGTCAAGACACCTGTTGCGCTGTTGAAGCCGTTTGAGGGGTACCAGATCTGCGAGATGATATCCTTGGTCCACGAGATGCCGCCGTAGATCCGGTTCTCAGTCTCCCAGAACCGGGACCGCGCCTGCCAACCGACCTTGCATGCGGGGGTTACATTGACGCTGGACAGGATGTGCCTGACCCTGTCGTTCATGAAATTGCCACCGAGCCCGGCAAGAAGAGGGGTCGGCAGGGTCGCAATCACATAGTCCGCGGCGTCGCGCGCGCCGTCACGGGTGATCACTGTAACGGAATCGCCGCTCACCTCGATCGCCCGCACCGGTTGGTCGCGGACGATCAAATCATTCACCGTTCGGCCGTCGGGGAGGCCTGCTTGCAGGAAACCCTTGACGATCATGTCCATGCCGTCGACCGGCTGCACCAGGCTCGCTTGCCAGAAGTATTCGAGATCGTTGAACATCTCCGACGTCCAGAAGTCGGATTGCAGCACCTCGGAGAGGCTCAGGGTCGGGAACGGACTTCCCGGATTGTTGATGGCCCCGGCGTTGAAGCGGTAACCGGCCCTTACAGTGCCGAGGGTGGCGCTGCCCTGGTAGACCAGTTCGGCCCCCTCCGCGGAAAGCTGGCCGAATTGCGCCAGCATCCCGAGGAAGGCATCGACCTCGGACGGATCGATTAGCTGATCGAGCGCGCCCTGGTTCTGCACCTTGGCGAGCATTTCAGCCAGTTGGCCCCGCAGATCGTTCTTAAGCCGACGAAGCTGTACCGGCTTGCCGCCGTTCCACGCGTCGTTCTGTGCCAAATTAGCGGAGTCATGGAAGATATAAGGTTCAAGCTCGACACCGAGAACCTTGCAGTAGTCGATGACACGTGCGTGATGCAGCGGGATCCGACCAGGCCCGGCTTCGAAATAGTTCCCGGGATCGTTGGCCTCGACGTCCCCGATCTTCTCGAAGGACACCGTGGTCGGCGAGTTCCAATCCCATTCGCTGTAGCTGTCTCCGTGCCGCAGGGTGAGGGAACGCCCACCGATCCGGCCCGTCGCTTCCAGGACCTCGACCTCGGCCCCGGCGCGCGCCAGACGGTAAGCGCTGCACAGCCCGGCGATGCCGGCGCCGATCACCACGACGCGCTTACCCGTCAGACTGGCTTGAGGCAGGCCCCGCGTCGTCTCGTGGCCGGCCGCCAACGCCCGGCCGCCGCCCAAAAGCCCCATCGAGTGAATCGCTGAGTAAGCCGCGCCCGCCCCGCCGAGCGCGGCGATGCCCCGCAACAGCTGGCGCCTAGTAATCGCTGATCGTTGCATGCCCCACCGTTCATCCGACATTTCCCGGGCGGGCGACCCTCCACCCCCGTTCCGGGCGAGCATAGCGCTTTCGACGGACTTCGAGAAGCCGAACTCGGCCATCTGAGAAGCGCCGGCTTAAGGCCTTCGCGACCCGGTGCTCATAAAAAAAGCGACGCCGATTGGTCCGTCGGCGTCGCTTACACTGTCAACTTCATACGGCCCGTGAGCCGCCGAACCTCAGGCTGCCTTGGCGTCGTCCTCGCCTTGATGGGCGGCGATCACCTCGATGAAGCGGTCCATCGCCTCGCGCACGCCCGCCACACCGTTGGCGGTGACCAAGCATCCTTCGACCACGACCGGGCCGGCTTCCCAGCTCGCGCCGGCCGCCTCCAAATCGTCCTTCGCGGCATCGCTCGACGTGACGGTGCGCCCCTTGGCGACCTCCGCCACGGCCAACAGCTTGCCGGCATCGCCAATCACGGCGACCGGCATGGAGGCGCGCATGAACGCCTTCAAGACACGCTTGGTGTGGGGATCATCGGCCATTTTCTCCACCGACCGGAAACCGCCCGGCACCACCAAGCCGTCAAAGTCGACCGCCAGCGTCTCAGCCAGATCGGCGTCCACCGGGAAAAAATGCCCCCAGGAACCCTCGTACCAGCCATTGACCAGACCGTTGGCGCGCGAGACCACCTTGGTGGTGGCGCCAGCCTCGATCAGCTTCTTCTGCGGCTCAGTGAACTCGATCTCGTCAAAACCATTGGCGAGCATTACGGCGATGGTACGTCCGGCGAGCGGCTTATCGGCCATGCGGGTCCTCCTTCTCTCGGTGTCGATATCACGCCAAGAACGGCGAGACCGGCGAGCCGATCCGTTCGATCCCGTCCATGGGTGCGTGTCGCACGAACTGTCCAGGCCGACTAACTCGGCCGACGGCGGTGCGTGGTGATTGGGAACTCGGAAGCGGTGACTTAGCGTCAGTGACCCGGAATTTCAACCCCATCGCGGAATGGAATCGCGACCGGCCGAGAAAACACCTGGGCATCGCGGTGACATAATTGCGACACTCAACGCCCTGTGGCCGATGAGTGCTACACGCATTTTGGGCAAGATGGAGCGGGTGATGGGAATCGAACCCACGACATACAGCTTGGGAAGCTGTCGTTCTACCACTGAACTACACCCGCGTTCGTTGGCGAAGATGCGTCACGCCGCCGATTTCCGCAAGGCCTCTCCTTCGGCTAGGTGACGCTTTGATTCGGTAATGATAAAATCCTTTTGATCGACATCTTTGGCACGGCAAAACGCCGATACACTCGCAGAACGGGAGACCACGCCATGGCAACCGTCAGCACATCGGTAAGCGGGCTGAGTAGTGTCGCGACCGACGTCACCGACACCGGCACGCTCAATATCACCTCGGGCACGTTGGTTTCGGCCAGTCTCGACTCGATCGTCGGCTATTCGACCATCACGGTAACCGCCAACGCGAGCCATGTGATCAACCTGCCGCAAGGCGCGCGAACGACCACGGGCGGTACGGTGACCGTCACGGTGAGCAGCACGCTTCCCGTCGCCTTCTCGGCCGCCCGGTTCACCGGCACCTCGCTGAAGGCCAGCGTCACCACCTCCGAGGGTAACGACAGCCTGACGGGTAGCCCAGACGACGACACCTTGTCGGGAGGTGTCGGGAATGATTCCATCCTTGGCGGCTCCGGTACCGGTGACGATATCCTGAACGGCGCCGGCGGGCTCGATACCCTGTCCGGCGGGGGTGGTAACGACAGCCTGTTCGGCGGTGATGGGTCGGACGTGCTGTATGGCAATCTCGGCGACGACATTTTGTCGGCCGGCAGCGCCGCCGATACCTTGTACGGTGGCCAAGGCAACGATTCGATCAGCGGTGGCGACAGCGCGGACCGGCTGTTCGGCAACGGCGGAGCCGATGTGATGGTGGGCGGAGACGGCGCCGACCTGATCTACGCCAACCAGGCCAACGACACCATTTCGGGCGGCGCCGGCAACGACACACTGTTCGGTGGCCAGGACAACGACAGCATCCACGGCGGCTCCGATGCCGATGTCGCCTACGGCAATCTCGGCAACGACACTTTGATTGGTGCGGCCGGCAACGACACCCTGTTCGGCGGCCGCTACGCCGACACCCTGTCGGGCGGCGACGGAGCGGATTCGTTGGCGGGCAACCTCGGCAACGACCTGTTGGTCGGAGGGTCGGCCGGAGATATCTTCTCAATGATCTCACCGGCCGGCAACGACACCATCAGCGATTTTTCGTTCTCCGACGGTGACCGGATCGAAATCGGCTCGACCATCACCCGGACCGTGGCCGACAGCGGATCGAACGCGATCATCACATTCTCCAACGGCGGTACCGTCACCTTGACCGGCGTGTCCTCGTCGTCGATCACCGACGATTGGTTCACCACGGGCTGATCACCGCCGGTATCGAGTGGCATCATCCACCGGCCGAGCGTTCAAGAAAACGTCACCAAGAAAACGTCACAATGGGGCGAAGGGCATCATAATATTGTCCCGTCGATGATGAATGGTTCGCCAGCCCCGCCGTGGGCCGACACTGGCGAAAGGAGACGGACATGACCATCAAAGGATTGATCGCGGGCCTCGCGCTGATGGGCCTCGCGGGATGCGGCGTCACCGAGGTCGATGCCATTCGCACGATCGAGCCGGCCGGGACCGACTTCAGCAAGGCGTTGACCCGCGAATACCAGGAACTCGCCGTGTTCGAGGCCGACGAGATGTACGACTGGATCAGCGCCGTACGTTACGCGGAGAAGGGGCTCGGCGCGTCGCACAACGAAATCGTGCTGCCGTTCGAGTTGAGCGACTTCTACCTGCCCGCCGACAAAATCGACGTACTGACCGACGCGCGCGCCGATCTGTTGACCGTGCTCAACGCCTCGGCACGGGCCAAGGTGCCGGCCGCCGCCGCCTACGCTCAGGGCAAGTTCGATTGCTGGGTCGAGCAGCAGCAGGAAAATCATCAGTTCGACCACATCGCCGCTTGCCGTGAGGCGTTCTACGCCGCCATGCGCATCATCGACGCCGAGATGACGCTCAGGAAGAAGGCTGAACCAACGCTCGTGCCGATACCGGCGGCGCCGAAACCGCTTAAGTTCTTCTCGGTGTATTTCGCCTTCGATTCGGCGGCGGTCGACCAAACGGCGCGCGACACACTGAGCCGCGCGATCATGTCGGTCAAGCAATACGACACACCCGTGATGATTATCGGCCACACCGACACCGCCGGCCCCGCCGTCTACAATCTCGCGCTCTCCAAGCGGCGGGCTCAGGCGGTAGCCGACGCCTTCATAAAATCATCGATCCCCGAGACCCGGATCGAAACCCAGGGCGTGGGCGAAGCTGACTTGGCCAAGCCGACCGATGATAATGTCAAGGAGCGGCTGAACCGCCGTGTCACGATCGGGATCGAGTGATCCGGCGACCGGCCCCGGCTGCTTGGCACCTTCACCAAGCGGCTCGCAATCGGTAACCGCTTGGCACCGGCGTCCGGCGCCCCTATGTCCTTTGGTGAAAACCAAGAGATCAACGTATGTACACTCAGACAACCCACGGCATTCAGGTCACCGTTACCCCGTTCTACCTGGAACAGCAGTCCGAGCCTGAGCGCTCGCACTATGTCTGGGCGTATAAGGTGGAAATCGAGAACAAAGGCACCGTCAGTGTTCAATTGCTCAACCGGTTCTGGTCGATCACCGACGCCGCCGGGGTCACGCAGGAAGTGCGCGGACCAGGCGTGGTCGGCGAACAGCCGGTGCTGGCCCCAGGCGCGCGGTACGAGTACACGAGCGGCTGTCCGCTAACCACGCCTTCTGGTATGATGGTCGGCAGCTACGAGATGGATTTGGGATCCGGGGACATGATCGAGGTGGCAATCCCCGCATTCTCGTTAGACAGCCCGCATCAGCATGTGCGCTTGAATTGAGATGGTACGCGCCGATCACGGAGCGGTGACCGGCCGTTGGGTTGTGTCTTTGATCCGATTGCATAAATTCGCGTATAAGGATTTTTCACGCGCCGGCTGGCGTTTTCGGCAACTGGCTCTGCCCACAGGGCATCCCCTCCCGAAACAAGGATGCAATCATGACACCCTATGATAACGCGCTGGCCGGCCTCGATACCGGCACCGTTACCCCCGCGCGCCGGCGACCGACGCGCGAGCAAGCCGAGCGGGCCGTGCGCACCCTTATCGAATGGGTGGGCGAGGACCCCGACCGCGAAGGTCTGCACGACACCCCGAAACGTGTGGTCAAGGCGTACGAGGAGCTGTTCGGCGGCTATCTCCACGACCCCGCAGACCTCCTGGCCCGAACCTTCGAAGAGGTGGAGGATTACGACGAGATCGTGCTGTTGCGGGGCATTCGGCTCGAATCCTTCTGCGAGCACCACATGCTGCCGATCATCGGCATCGCGCACGTCGCGTATATGCCGCGCGGCCGCGTGGTCGGAATCTCCAAGCTCGCGCGTGTGATCGACGCCTACGCCAAGCGCATGCAAATCCAAGAACGCCTGACCGCGCAAATCGCCACCGCCATCAACGACGTGCTTGATCCGCAGGGCGTGGCCGTGGTGATCGAATCCGAGCACCACTGCATGAGCACGCGCGGCGTGCATAAACCGGGCGTCAGCATGATCACCACCCGCATGTTGGGATGCTTCAAGGAAGACGAGGGCCGGCGCCGGGAGTTCTACCAGTTGATCGGCCGCGACGGCTGAACCTGGACACGCCCAGCCCCACCGCCGGCAAACCTGGCGGGCGCCGCTCGTCATGATCGGCCGTGTGGACAGACGTCGGCCGATCACCGATCATCCATCCGACCCGACGGCGACCGGGACGGCGACGACGTGATCGATTTCGGACCGGTTCTTTATATCATTGGCCTGCTGCTCAACGTGCTGGCGGTCGCCATGTGCATTCCGGCGGTGTTGGACTTGGCCACCAACCACCCGGACTGGCAGGTGTTCCTGGGGGCCGCGACACTGACCTTGTTCATCGGCGTGTCGCTGATTCTGGTCACGCGAAGCGCGAAGACATCACGGCTCGGCCTGCGGCAAGCGTTTGTGCTGACGACGCTGAGCTGGCTATCGATCGCCGCCTTCGGCGCCCTGCCCTTCGCGTTCTCCGCGTTGGGCATGTCAGCCGCCGACTCGTTCTTCGAATCCATGTCCGGGGTCACCACCACCGGGTCGACCGTGATCGTCGGGCTCGACACCGCACCGCCGGGAATCCTGCTATGGCGCGCCCTGCTGCAGTGGTTGGGCGGGGTCGGCATCATCGTCATGGCGTTGGCGATGCTGCCGATGCTCAGCGTCGGCGGCATGCAGCTGTTCCAGACCGAGGCGTTCGACGCACCGGACAAGGTGCTGCCGCGCGCGGCGCAGCTGGCCGGCGGGATCGGCGGCGTCTATGTCACGCTGACCTTCGCCTGGGCGATGGCCTTGTGGCTCGCCGGGATGAGCGGGTTCGACGCCGTGACCCACGCCATGACGACGATCGCCACCGGTGGTTACTCGACCCGGGACGCGTCGGTTGGCTACTACGCCAGCGCCGCCATCGACTGGATCATCATCGCCGGCATGATCATTGGCAGCCTACCCTTCGTGCATTATTTGCGGATGGCGCGCGGTGAATCCTTTCGGCTGTGGCGCGACAGCCAAGTGCAGTGGTTCCTGGCCATCGTGCTGGGCTCGGTCGGCGTGGTGTCGGCCTGGGTCTGGTTGCGCATCGGCCTCGACCCGGTCGACTCCCTGCGCTACGCCGCCTTCAATGTGATCTCGGTGATGACCGGCACCGGCTACTCCACCACCGATTTCGGCGCTTGGGGTGGTTTCGCCGCGACCATCCTGTTGATCCTGATGTTCGTCGGCGGCTGCGCCGGCTCGACCACCTGCGGCATCAAGATCTTCCGCTTCCAGGTGCTGTACGCCACCGCCCAGGTGCAGTTGGCCCGCCTGCTGCGGCCGCACGGCGTGTTCATCCCGTACTACAACCGCAAGCCGATCCCCGAGACCGTGTCCGAGGCGGTGATGGGGTTCTTTTTCCTCTACATGCTGTGCTTCGGCGTGCTGGCGATCGCGCTGGCCGGGCTGGGGTTGGATTTCGAGACCGCGCTGTCCGGGGCGGCGACGGCGATCAGCAATGTCGGGCCGGGCCTGGGGCCGGTGATCGGCCCGTCCGGGACCTTCGATCCGCTGCCGGACACCGCCAAGTGGCTGCTGTCCTTCGGCATGCTGCTCGGCCGGTTGGAGCTGTTCACGGTGCTGGTGCTGCTGACCCCCGGGTTCTGGCGGCGCTAGGGCGCGATCGGATCGCGTGGGCCAAGACGGGGGCGCGCGGAGGGGCGTTGTCACCCCTGACTGACCAATGGCTTTATTTCCTGGCCGTCGCGCGCATAATGGGTTGCGGGAACGGCACGGGATAGGGGCGACGGGGACGCATGGCGGGGACCGAGCCGACCACATTCGGGGCTTTTCTTAGCGCGCTCAGCGTCGCACGGACTGGGGTGCAAGTTAAATTAACGCCTTTTTTCGGTTGGTTGCCTGATTGGATTGAGCCCTACGTCCTCGACATCATCGTCACGATCCTCCTGTTTGGCGTTGTGCTCACGGCGTGGCGTTACGCCGTTACGTTGTGGGGACTGGTGATTTGGTTGCCGCGCATCCTCTGGCGGCGCGCAACCGGCTACCAGCCGCCGAAGACGGATGCCGCAGAGGCGGCCGAGGCTGCGAAAAAGGCTGAAGAAGCCGCCCGACAGACTCAAATTTCTCTCGAAAATATTCGAGCCACGATCGAAGGCCGGGCACAGCAAGCCGAAACCGGCGGCGCGTCCCTGCCGGAGGATACGGTCGAGCGCGCCGTGGCGGCGATGCGGGAAATCTTGCAATCGAACGACGCCTCGAAGGAAGAGGCCCAAAAAGCCGTGCGGGACGGCGATGTGGCCGCCGTCGAGGCGGCGCTCGAAGCCGCGTTCGAGCGCGAGGCGCACGCGGCGGCACGCATGGACGATGAAACCCTACAGCTCAAGGTCAAGGCCGCCCGCACCGCGCGGGAGAAGGCCGCGTTGGCGGCCACCCGCTCGGTGGAAAGTGCCATCGAATGGTACGAAAAAGCCGCCGCCTTCGACCCAAGCCATTGCTGGAGCTGGATCGAGCTGGCCCGGTTGTACACCGCCAAGGGCGACCTCGGTCAAGCGCTACAAGCCGCCGAAACCGCGCGCGACACCGCCACGGACGATCGCGAACGTTCCGTTGCCTACAATGAGATCGGCGACGTGCGGGTGGCCCAGGGCGAGCTCGCCACGGCACTGGACAGTTTCCGCGCCTCCCTCGCTATCGCCGAACGCCTGGCGGCGGCCGATCCCGGAAACGCCGGATGGCAGCGCGACCTCTCGGTGTCGCATAACAAGAT
>JABMNR010000231.1 GCA_013203465.1 Alphaproteobacteria bacterium | reverse complement strand
GGGGGCCGTTTTTGAGCGATTGCGCCCAAGGCTGCCAAAAAAGCCCAAGATTGCCAATGTTATGGTCTGGCGATCTTGGGAAGACTGAACCCGCGTTTTGAGCGTTCCAGCCCAAGGTTGCCAAATGGGGTGGCACGTAGAGTTGGCAGTCTTGGGCGCAAGGGACCACAACACTCGTGAGGCGGGCCGGGGGTGTGGTGTCCGAGGGAGTTACCCCCGGCAATCAGGTCGGGCGGGTCAGTCGCCGAGGACGTACGCGAAGATCAGCGGTGCGACAATCGTCGCGTCGGACTGAATCATGTACTTCGGCGTCGCGACTTCCAGTTTGCCCCATGTGATTTTTTCATTGGGAACCGCGCCGCTGTAGCCGCCGTAGCTGGTGACCGCGTCGCTGATCTGGCAGAAGTAGCCCCAGAACGGCGTGTCTTCCCACTCCATGTCCTGGATCATCATCGGCACGGCACAGATGGGGAAGTCGCCGGCGATGCCGCCGCCGATCTGGAAGAATCCGATCGAGGGCTTTTCCGTACCGAGGTTGCAATTCTTGCGATACCAGTGCGCAAGCATCTGCATGGCTTCGGTACCGGGGCGCATGACGCTGAGATTATCGATGCCGCGTTTCATGCCCCATGCGGCAAACATGTTGCCAAGGGTTGAGTCTTCCCAACCGGGCGTAACGATGGGGATATTGTGCTCTTTCGCCGCGAGCATCCAGGAGTCTTCCGCAGGGACCTGATAGTGCTGCTTGAGGTCGCTCTGTCCGAGGACTTCCCAGAAGTATTCGAAAGGATATTTGCGGGTCCCTTCCTTCTGTGCCTTGTCCCAGAGATCGTAGAGGCGATGCTCCACGTGACGCATGATCGTCTCGGGGATGCAGGTGTCGGTGACGCGATTGAAACCCTTGTCGTAGAGTTCCTTTTCCTGCTCGGCGGTCAGGGCGCGCCAGTCGGGGCAGTGTTCGTATTCATTGCCCGCGAGGAGCGTGAAGACATCCTCTTCAAGGTTCGCGCCGGTGCAACTGATCGCATGCACCTTCCCCTCGCGGATCATGCGGGAGAGGATGCGCCCGATGCGTGCGGTGCTCATCGCGCCGGCGAGGGTAACGAGCATCTTGCCGCCGGCATTGATATGCGCCTCGTATGCCTTGGCGGACTCGACCATTTCGCGACTGTTGAAGTGAAGATAGTGACTCTCCACAAAAGCGCGAATCTGTCCGGTGCCCTTCTTGTATTTCGAGAAAGCGACGATATCAGCTTCGGTTGCGGTCGATGTCGTGGTCATGCGGTTCTCCTTGCGGTCTGACATTCTACGATGAAAGGCCGAGTACGTCCGCCATCGAGTACCGCCCCGGCCCCTTGTCCGCAAGCCATTTCGCCGCCCGCAGCGCGCCGTGGGCAAAGACGTCGCGCGTGGTGGCGATGTGGGCAAGCTGCAATTCCTCGCCCATGGTGCCGAAGCTGACGGTGTGCCTGCCAACGACGTCGCCACTGCGCAGTGCGTGCATGCCGATCTCGCCCCGCTTGCGTTCCACATCCGTGCCGTGTCTTCCGTTGACGACGTCCTTGTTCAGATC
>JABMNR010000230.1 GCA_013203465.1 Alphaproteobacteria bacterium | reverse complement strand
GGGTATGCACATTCAGCATGATTGTCTTTGATAATCGCTAAGACTTTCAAAAAAATATCTTGGCGTACGATTTGATAGTCAATGCGCTTGGTTGCTTTGGTAAAGGCATCTAATTGAATATCAAGTGAAGAAGGCCCAAACTCAAGTAAGCTTGCCATAAAGGGTTGTTTTTTATCTACGCCAGGATGTTCGCTCAACATTTTTTGCATCTGCTCGGCGATAATCGCAATTTTAGACGCGTCTTCGTAACGTACACCAATCATGGTTTTTATACGCCGATTAAGCATACGTGAAGCATTTTCAACACTGATATTTAAGAAAAAGCTATTAGGAACATAGAGCGGTCTTTTGTCAAACGTACGGATACGTGTGACACGCCAACCGATATGCTCCACCATGCCTTCGATATTTTTGTCAGGTGAGCGGATCCAGTTTCCTACTTTAAACGGTTTATCTGTGTAAACCACAAGCCCACCAAAAAAATTCGCGAGTAAGTCTTTTGATGCAAATGCGATCCCGGCACCACCAATACCCCCGAAGGCTAATAAGCCTGAAATAGGGAGGCCAAATAATTGCATGATACCCATACCGCTAATTGCAACAACGGTAATCGTAAAAAGCAAGGCCAAGGCATGAACCATGGTTTCATCAACATCTAAATTTTGTGTCGGGACACTTTCAATGGTAAGAGTTTCTACTTTACGAATGAAACGTAACGTCGCCCAAGTAATCGCGAAAATAATGCCGGATTTTTTGATAGGGACAAGATAGGCTGCAAGCACGGTATTAGGATGACTTGAAAAGATAATGGCGAGAGAAATTGATATCCCAAGTAGCCAAATAAGAAACGCGGTCGGTTTACACAGCGCTTTTAATAACGCTTCAGGGTAAAGCAGTTGTTTTTTTTCTGCTTTGTTTGCTAATTTTCGTATGATACGTGAAGAAAATAAGTGGACTACTGTTGTGCAAGCAAGCGTTAAAACGACATTGAGGGTCCATAGATGTTCAAATAGAAATTTTTCAATATGTATCATAGTATGTTAGCTCTATTTTAGTGCAGGTTGGAAGTATAAGGGATTGCTTAGGGGAACACAATTATAGAACGCTTCTTCATGCGTTTTAATGGAATTTCATCTTGTTTGTGTGATAGTTTTAGATTCATGCAAGGTGGTTGTTTCTCATTATCTCTTTATCTCTAAAACGGAGCTATCATGTTATTTGCTCAATATAGGCCTTATTCTGTCATCATTATATTATTATTGACCATGTTATCATTTATATGGAGAAAATGGCCTTTTCATGTTACGGCTATATTAGCCTTAGCGATTACGACGATGCTTGGTCTTGTCCCTTTAGATCAAGTGTTTTCTGGCGTATATAATCCTGCGGTAATTACCGTCGCAAGTATTATGATTATCACCAGTGTTATCTCTGACTCGAAAGTACTCGAAATTTTGATTAGCAAGCTCGAAGTTTTTACGCGTACTCGATCATTATTGTAATGCTTCAATTTATTTAATCCGCTTTCTAATGGTTTGAACCGCATTATTTACAGCTTGTTGT
>JABMNR010000069.1 GCA_013203465.1 Alphaproteobacteria bacterium | reverse complement strand
GATATGTATACCACAATCGCACAGTGCTGGCGTCAAATGACCGGTGCACATGGGAAATCCGGGTGTATTACATTTCCAAGGGCTTTTCCGAATTGGGATTGCCAGGCGGAAAAGCTCTTGCGGTTCTCTTTTCCGTCTTCTGCATCCTAGGCGCTCTAGGCGGCGGCAATATGTTCCAAGCCAATCAGGCGCATGCTCAGATTTCCGGAATTGTCGGTGATTATCCCGGCTGGATCACCGGCATCGTTTTTGCCGCCGTTGTTTTTGCGGTCATCATCGGTGGCTTGAAATCCATCGCGAGCGTCACAGAGAAAGTCGTCCCATTCATGGGACTGCTCTATGTCAGCGCAGCGCTGATAATCATTTTACTCAACTACGATAAAATCGGCTGGGCCTTAGGTCAGATATTCTCCGGGGCCTTTACCGGACTGGGTGTTGCTGGCGGGTTTGTCGGCGCGTTGATCCAGGGCTTCAAACGGGCGGCATTTTCGAACGAAGCCGGTGTTGGCTCGGCAGCCATTGCGCACTCCGCGGTGAGAACAAAAGAGCCGATCACCGAAGGGTTCGTTTCCCTGCTCGAACCACTGATCGATACGGTGATCATCTGCACCATGACCGCGTTGGTCATCATCATCACCGGTCAACTGATCTCTGATCCAGCAACTGGTTTGTATGTAACCGAGGGATCGAGAATTGCCACGATTGACGGCAATACCGGCGTTGCTTTGACATCCGCGGCGTTCGGGTCCGCAGTCAGCTGGTTCCCCTATGTCCTTGCTATTGCGGTGGTCCTGTTTGCGTTTTCAACGATGATCTCATGGTCCTACTACGGCCTGAAGAGCTGGACTTACCTGTTTGGCGAAGGAAAGAAGTCTGAGTTAATTTTCAAACTCATCTTCTGCGTCTTCATCGTCATTGGGGCCGCAGCCAGTCTTGGTCCCGTGATCGATTTCTCGGATGCAGCGATCTTTGCGATGGCCGTTGTGAACATCACCGCGCTCTATTTCCTGATGGGCGTCGTGAAGAAAGAGCTGACGTCTTACGGTTCACGTCTTGCCGCCGGTGAAATCAAGAAGTTCAAACAGTAAAATAGTAAAACAGTAAAACCGTCGAACGAGGCATCCCAACGGATGCCTCGTTCGACAACCCGGTTAGCCGCTCCGGACATTCAAGTCCCGGCACGGACCTCGCGGGCCAGACGCAACGCGGCTGACCCCATAGGCGCGATTGACGAGGCGGTGCATTCGCGGGAAAACCCGGGATCATGACCAGCACCGAACGCAAACCCCTCACCGTCGTTCTCGCCAGCCCGCGCGGCTTTTGCGCCGGGGTCGACCGCGCCATCCAAATCGTCGAGCGGGCGTTGGCGAAATGGGGGGCACCGGTCTATGTGCGTCACGAAATCGTGCACAACCGCCACGTGGTCGAAAGCCTGGAAGCCCAGGGCGCCGTGTTCGTCGAGGAGCTGGACGAATGCCCGACCGACCGGCCGGTGGTGTTCAGCGCCCACGGCGTGCCCAAGGCGGTGCCCGCCGAAGCCGTGCGGCGCGCCATGATCTATGTCGACGCCACCTGTCCGCTGGTCAGCAAGGTGCACCTGGAGGCGGAGCGGCACCACAGGCGCGGCCAGCACATCCTCCTGATCGGCCATGCGGGTCATCCGGAAGTGATCGGCACCATGGGACAACTGCCCGAGGGGGCGATCAGCCTGGTCGAGGACGAGGAGCAGGCCGAGCGTTTCATGCCGCCGAGCGGCCAGCCCTTGGCGTTCGTGACGCAAACCACCTTGTCGGTCGATGACACCGCCCGGATCGTCGCCGCCCTGCAACGCCGGTTCCCGGATATCGCGGCGCCGAACAAGGAAGACATCTGCTACGCCACCACCAACCGCCAGGAGGCGGTCAAGGCGATCGCCCCCCGGGTCGACGCCATGGTGGTGATTGGCGCGCCGAACTCCTCGAACTCCAAGCGGCTGGTCGAGGTGGCGCGGGTCGCCGGCTGCGCCGATGCGCACCTGATCCAGCGGGCGCGTGATCTGGACATGCGATGGCTCGCCGGGATCGACCGGCTTGGCATCTCGGCCGGTGCCTCGGCGCCCGAGGTGTTGGTCGAGGAGGTGATCGCCGCCTGCCGCGCCGTCGCCGAGGTCACCATCGAGGAGGTCGAGGTCGCCCGCGAGGACGTGCACTTCAAGCTGCCGCGCGCGCTGGCCTCCTGAGTTTCCCATGGCGGTCTACACCCCGGTATCCGACGACGAGCTAGAAGCGTTTCTCGCCGCCTACGACATCGGCGAGGTGACCTCGTTCTCCGGCATCGCCGAGGGGGTGGAGAACTCGAATTTCCTGGTCCGCACCACCGAGGGGACGTTCATCCTCACGCTGTACGAGAAGCGGGTGAACCCGGACGAGTTGCCGTTCTTCATCGGGCTGATGGACCATCTCGCGCGCAAGGGCCTGTCGGTGCCTCGCCCGGTGCCGGCCCGCGACGGCGAAACCCTGCGCAATCTCAACGACCGGCCGGCCGCCATCGTCAGCTTTGTCAACGGTGTCTGGCACCGGCGGATTCAGCCCGCCTATTGCCGGTCGCTCGGTGCCAACATGGCCGAGATGCACGCCGCAGGCCTCGACTTCGCGCTGACCCGGCGGAACAACCTATCGGTCGGGGGTTGGCGGCCGCTTCTGGAATCCTGCGCCCTGCCGGAGAATCCGATCTATCACGGCCTGCACAACGAGTTGAACCAGGAGCTGCTGTTCCTGGAAGCGAACTGGCCGTCGCATCTGCCGTCCGGCACCATCCACGCCGATTTGTTTCCCGACAACGTGTTCTTCCTGAAGGAACAGGTGTCCGGCTTCATCGACTTCTATTTCGCCTGCACCGATATCCTGGTCTACGATCTGGCGATCTGCCTGAACGCTTGGTGCTTTGAAGTCGATGGCGGCTTCAACATCACCAAGGCGCAGAATCTGGTCACCGGCTACCACGGGGTGCGGCCGTGCTCGGTCGCGGAACGCGAGGCGCTGCCGATCCTGGCGCGCGGCGCGGCACTGCGGTTCCTGCTGACCCGGCTATACGACTGGATGAACACCCCGGCCGACGCGTTGGTGAAGCCGAAGGATCCGATGGAGTACTTGGCCAAGCTGCGGTTCCATCGCGGCGTCGCCTCGCCAAGCGCCTACGGGCTGTGATCCGACATTGCCGCTTCAGCCTCGACCGTACCGGAACGCCGCATGACCAAACACGCTGAAATTTTCACCGACGGCGCCTGCAGCGGCAATCCCGGCCCCGGCGGTTGGGGTGCCATCCTGCGCTGGCGCGGCACCGAGAAGGAGCTGTCCGGCGCCGAAATCGAAACCACCAACAACCGCATGGAGCTGACCGCCGCGATCAAGGCCCTGGAAGCATTGACCCGGCCGATGGCGGTCGACCTGA
This sequence comes from Alphaproteobacteria bacterium, assembly GCA_013203465.1. Classification (GTDB taxonomy): domain Bacteria; phylum Pseudomonadota; class Alphaproteobacteria; order Thalassobaculales; family Thalassobaculaceae; genus JABMNR01. Next base: position 23,109 of record JABMNR010000069.1, on the reverse strand, counting down.
CCACCGACAGCACCTATGTCCGCGACGGCATCACCAAATGGTTGGCGGCTTGGAAGGCGCGCGGTTGGAAAACCGCCGACAGGAAGCCGGTGAAGAACCGCGACCTGTGGGAGCGCCTGGATGAAGCCGCCGCCCGCCACGACGTCGCCTGGCACTGGGTCAAGGGCCATGACGGTCACGCCGAGAACGAACGCGCCGACGAGCTGGCGCGGGTCGCGATCAAGGCCCTGCTGGGCGGGTAAACCGGGCGCTTAAACGAAAGATGGGCACACGCAAACGGGGGCGCCGAAGCGCCCCCGCGTGACGGCGACAAGCGTCAAGGTTTAGAGCTTGCTCAACACGTACTCGGCGCTGGACACCTCGAACTGGCCCGGGGCCTCGACGAGCAGCTCCTTCACGATGCCGTTCTCGACCACCATGGCGTAGCGCTGTGAGCGCGTGCCCATGCCGTAGCCGCTGCCGTCCATCTCCAGGCCGACAGCCTTGGTGAAGTCGGCGTTGCCGTCGGCCAGCATCAGCACCTTGTCGCCGACATTCTGGCTCTGGCCCCAGGCGTCCATCACGAAGGCGTCGTTGACCGACAGGCACGCGATGGTGTCGACGCCCTTGGCCTTCAGCGCGGCGGCGTTGCTGGCATAGCCCGGCAGGTGCTTGGCCGAGCAGGTCGGCGTGAACGCCCCCGGCAGCGCGAACAGCACCACTTTCTTGCCGGCGAACAGATCGTCGCCGGGCACATCTTGAATGCCCTCGGAAGTCTTCGTCTTCAGCCCGGTACCCGGCACCTTGTCGCCCACCTTGATCGCCATTGCGTTCTCTCCGTCATCGCGGTCGGGGAAGGGCGGACGCCCTCCCTGGGTTGATCGAGCTTCTTACATAGGTGATCCGGCGCGTTAGTCCAACCGGGCGGTTCGTGGTGCCTTATCCGCGCCCGCGCCCGCGCCGGCCCTGGCGACGGCATCCAGCACCGCGTCGACGCTCAACAGCTCGGGCAGCGGAATGCCTTCCGGCGCGCCTGGGCCGTAGACCGCGTTGAACGGAATGCCGTACCGTCCAAAACTCGCCAGATAGGTGGCGATGATCGGGTCCGGGTTGGTCCAGTCGGCGCGCACCGCCGCCACCTCACCACTCGCCAGCAACCCGGCCACCGGCTGGGTATCGAGCACCAGTTTCTTGTTCACCCGGCAGGTGAGGCACCAATCGGCGGTGACATCGACCAGCACCACCCGTCCCTCGGCCACCAACGCCTTGATGCCGGCTTGGTCGAACGGCCGCCACGCCACGGTGGTGACGCCATTCGCCGTCGTCGCCTCGGCCACCGGGCCAAGAGCTCGCGGCCGCTCCGCCACCCCGGCGATCAACAGCGCCGCCAGCACAGCAACCCCGGCACCCGGCACCGCCAACCCTTCCGGCGCCAACCACAGGACAACCACCAGGGCCAAGAACACCCCGGCGACCACCACGCTCATCGTCATCCCGATCTGCGCCGCCAACACGGTGAGCAGCCACGCCGCCGTCGCCACCAGCGCCAGCGCCAGGATCTTCTTGAGCCACACCATCCATGGCCCCGGCCGGGGCAACGCACGAACCAGACCCGGCGCCGCCGCCACCACCAGATACGGCAAGGCCAGACCCAGCCCCATCGCCGCGAACACCGCCAGAACCTCACCCGATCCCCGGCTGAGCGCGAAGCCGATGGCGGTGCCGACGAACGGCGCCGAGCATGGGGTCGCCAGCAGCGTCACAAACGCCCCGGTCAGGAAATGACCAACCAGACTCTTGCCGCCATTGGGGCGTTGTTCCGAGGGCAACCGCGCGCCCAAATCGGCCAGCGTCCGGGGCAGCGGCACCTCGAACACGCCCCACAAATTGGCGGCGAACAGCACCACCAACGCCGTCATCGCCACCAGGAACAGCGGCTGTTGGAACTGAATGCCCCAGCCGACCGCCACGCCGGCCTCACGCAGCCCGATCGCTCCGGCCGCCAGCACCAGGAACGAGAACAGGATGCCCGCCGCCGAGGCGAGAAAGCCGGCCCGGATCGCCCCGCGCGCAGCCCCACCATAGCCGACCGCCGACACCAGCTTGAGCGACAGCACCGGCAGCACGCAGGGCATCAGGTTCAGGATCAAGCCGCCCAGCACCGCCACACCAAGCATGGCAAGGAACCCGGCGACGTCGACGGGCGGCGGCGTTGGCATCGGCGGCGTTGGCCGCGCACCCGCCGTGGCGCCAACGGTGATCCTGCGCTCGACGAACCGATCGCCGTCAACCAGGGTCAGGGTCAATGCAGCGCCGTCGATCCGCGCGCCTTGCCGCAAGCCAACCGGTACCCGCAAAGTCACCCCATCTGGCGCCGCGCCCGCCACCACCTCCGGCTTGCCGAAGGAGGTGCCCTTGGGGCCCTCGGGGAAGACGTCGAGATCACCGATCGGTCCCTCGGAGACCACCGCGATCTCCAGCGTCGGCGACGCCGGATCACCGGTCAGGCGCACCGCCGTCACATCCAAGCCGAGACCCGGCAGGTCGCGCGGCACCTGGGCGGTCCAGCGGTCGAGCAACTGGGTAAACGCGGTGGGCGACGGCGGGCCGTTCGGCAGATCGAGTCGCAGATTTATGTCCAACGGCACGCAGATATCGCTGCACACCAGGGCGTTTACCGCCGCGTCGACACGCAGCGGCGCCCCCGGTTCGATCAGCCGGGCGGTGATCGGATAGACCACGTGATCCTTATAGCCGAAGGTTTCCAGCCCGAAGAGCGAGAAGCGGTGCGGCACCGGATAGGCGGTGTCAGCCGCCGCCAGGTTACGTGATGCGTCCCAGGTCACCTGCGGTGGATAGCCGGCATCTCCGGCCGAGCGCCAATAGACCTTCCAACCCTCGGCCAGCCGAAACTCCAACCCCAACGGCACGGTGTCGCGCCCCTCGGTTCCGGCCACCGCCGACACCAGGCGCACGTCGACGAAATCCGCCCGTGCCCAATCCGACGCCGGCTGGGCTCCGACACCGCTGGCCCAGATCACGCACACGCCGATGATCGCCAGAGAGGTGAGCCGCATCGCTTTCGTCGCTCTATCCGCCATGGGTTCCATTGCAGTTGAGTTTAAAACTCCGTCGAGAGGCAATATAGTGCTCACGGATGGGGCTGTTCGTCACAAATGCGGGACCCGCGACCCTAGGACGCGGGTGCGCGGACACGGCAAAGGGCTCGGAGAGTGCATGATGACGGCGAATAACCATACTGGAGACGATACCGAAGGCGGCGTGGACGACGGCTATCTGAGCGGGCAGCTTTTGATTGCCATGCCCAGCATGCGCGACCCGCGTTTCGCCCGCACGGTGATCTATCTCTGTGTCCATAACGCCGACGGCGCCATGGGCTTGGTGTTGAACCGACTGATCGGCGCGATCAGTTTCAACGACCTTCTGGAGGAACTGGACGTCGACCCGGCGACGATCGATCGCGACCATCTGCCGTCGATTCATTTCGGTGGCCCGGTCGAGACCGGGCGCGGGTTCGTGCTGCATTCGACTGATTATCTCGGCACCGATTCCGTGCAGGTCAACGAGGGCGTGGCGCTGACCGCGACCATCGAAATTCTCAAGGACATCGCCATCGGCAGCGGCCCGGCCAACCGGTTGCTGGCGCTGGGCTACGCCGGGTGGGGCGCGGGTCAGCTCGACGGCGAAATCCAGGAAAATGCCTGGTTGTCGGTCGCGGCGGACGACGCACTGGTGTTCGACACCACCCTCGACGACAAATGGGACCGCGCCCTGGCCAAGCTCGGCATCGACGCCGCGCTGCTGTCGACCGACGCCGGCCACGCCTAAGTCTTGAAGGACGGGTCCTTCTTCTCCATCAAGCGGACCAGGGCCGGCCATTCGATGGTTTCGGTGGTGCCCTGCCCGGCCGAGCCTTCCTCCCACTGCCGGGCGGTATGCTCGGCGACGGACACCGGCGGGATCGCCGGCTTGAGGCCCATCGACATCACGTCGACCTGCAACCGGCAGGCCCGCTCCAGATAGTAGATCCGCCGGAACGCCTCGGCCACCGTGCGCCCGCAGGTCAGCAGACCGTGGTTGCGCAGGATGAACGCGTTCTTGTCACCGAGGTCGGCGAGCAATCGGTCCTGTTCGTCGACATCGGTCGCGATACCCTCCAGCTCGTGATAGGCGACCCGCCGATGGAATTGCAGCGACTGCTGGTCGAGCGGGATCAGGCCCTCTTCGGTCGCGGCCACGGCGCAGCCGGCCCGGCTGTGGGTGTGGATGATGCAGCCGACGTCATGCCGGGCCTTGTGGATCGCGGAATGGATCACATAACCGGGGCCGTTGACCGGATACTCGTCCTCGTCCAGCGCCTTGCCGTCGATATCGACCCGGATCAGGTTGGACGCGGTGATTTCCGTATAGTGCCGCCCGAACCCGTTGATCAGGAAGACTTCCTTGCCGTCCACCGCGTAAGGCAAGCGCACGGTGATGTGGTTGTAGACCAGATCAGCCATGCCAAAATGCTCGACCAGCCGGTAACAGCAGGCGAGGTCGACGCGGAGTCGCCATTCCTGCTCGGAAACCTTGGCCCGGGCATCGCCGATGGCGGTGACGGACATAGCACCCTCCCTGTTCAACCGCGGTGATCGACCGGAGTTTTAGCAGGCGGGTGGTGGGTCCGCTACTCCCCGGCCAACAGGCGCGGACGCGGGTGGGTGTCGTCCTCGTCGGCCTCGGCAGCCGGAACCGAGGCCGGAGCGAGCGACGCGGGATCCTCGACCTCGATCTCCTGAATCCGTTCGCCGCGCTTGGTGATCTTGTCGGTCGAAATGCGAATCTCGCGCATGTCCTTTTCAACATGCCCGAAATGGGTCTGCAGCTTGCCCACACGCTCATCGAGCCGCTCGACATCCTTCAACAACGTCGTGACCTCGACCTGGATGACATGGGCCTGCTCGCGCATGCTGGCGTCCTTGAGCACCGCGCGCACGGTGTGGAGCGTCGCCATCAGCGTGGTCGGCGAGACGATCCAGACCTTGCGCCGGAACGCGTCCTGCACCACCGCCGGCAGACTGGCGTGCAGCTCGGCGTAGACCGCCTCGGACGGCAGGAACATCAACGCGCTCTCCGCCGTCTCACCGGGCACAATGTAACGCTCGGCAATCGCCTTCACATGCACGGTGATCGCCTGACCCAGCGCCTTGCGCGCGGCATCGCGTTCAACATCGGAGCCGGCTTGTCGCAAAACTTGGTAATGTTCGAGCGGGAATTTCGCGTCGATCGCGATCGAGCCCGGTGGGTTCGGCAAGGTCAACAGACAGTCGACACGCCGGTTGCCGCCGACGGTGGCCTGAAACGCGTAGGCGCTGGGCGGCAGGGCCTGGCTGACCAGATCATTCAGTTGAATCTCACCAAAGGCGCCGCGCGCCTGCTTGTTCGCCAGGATATCCTGAAGCCCGACCACCTGGGTCGACAGTTCGGTGATGTTCTTCTGCGCCACGTCGATAACCGCCAACCGCTGCTTGAGATCGGTGAGCGAGGTTTCGGTGGTTTTATACGACTTCTCCAATCCCTCACCGACCCGGCGCGTGACGTCGGCCAGCCGCTCCTCAAGCTTCTTGGACAGCTCGCGTTCCTGGATTTGCAGCTGCTCGGCCAACCGCGCTTGGGCGATGGTTTGGCTTTCCGCCATTTGGCCCAAGCGGCCGGCCAACTCCGACTGCATGGCAGCCAAACGCTCGGCCGCATCCTCGCGCCGCCGCTCGCTGTCGGCCAGGACCGCACCGACATCGACACCGCCCCGGAGCCGCAGCGCCAGCATGACGACGGCGGCGACCAGGCAAAATGCCAAAATAGCGGCCAGAATTTCCACGCTTCCCATGGCGTCAACGCTATCACGCCATGTGCTGGGGTGTGGTGGATGGGGTTTAAGTCCTAGAAATCTTGACGCTTCGGATCGCTTCGCCTACCTGAGGGGTTTCCGAACTAGAGCGAATCGCCATGGCCTTGCTTCCCATCATCTGGGCACCCGACCCCGTTCTAAAGGCTAAATGCGCGTCGGTGCCGGACGTGGACGACGAACTACGCCGTCTGATGGACGACATGCTGGCCACCATGTACGCGGCCCCTGGAGTCGGCCTGGCGGCGCCGCAGGTCGGTGTGCTGAAGCGGCTGATCGTGATCGATGTTTCCGATAAGGATAAACCGCGCTCACCGCTGCAGTTGGTGAACCCGACCATTGTCGCGGTTTCCGACGAGTTACAGATTTACGAGGAAGGCTGCCTGTCGCTGCCGGATCTGTTCGCCGACGTCGAACGGCCGCGCGCGGTCACCGTGGCGTACCTCGATCGTGACGGTGAGGAGCGCAAGATCGATGCCGAGGATGTGCTCGCCGTCTGCCTGCAACACGAGATCGATCACCTGGATGGTGTGCTGTTCACCGATCATCTCTCGGCGCTGAAGCGCAACATGTTCATGAAAAAGATGGTCAAGGCGAAGAAGGTCCGCGCCAACGATCACGCGGCCTGAGCCGCCCCATGCGCCTCGCCTTTCTCGGCAGTCCCGACTTCGCCGTTCCGACTCTGCGCGCCTTGATCGATGCCGGGCACCGGATCGTTTGCGTTTACGCCCAACCACCCCGCCCGGCAGGTCGCGGTCAGAAGCCGCGCCCGACCCCGGTGCAGGCGGCGGCGGCGGCGGCCGGCATCCCGGTGCGGACACCGACGACCCTGCGTGATCCCGACGAGCAGGCGGCGTTCGCGGCGCTCGATCTCGACGCGGCGGTGGTGGTCGCCTACGGCCTCATCCTGCCGCCCGCCATTCTGAGCGCGCCGCGTCTCGGGTGCCTCAACGTGCACGCGTCGCTGCTGCCGCGCTGGCGCGGGGCGGCGCCGATCCAGCGGGCGATCCTGGCAGGCGATACCGAGACCGGGGTCACCATCATGCAGATGGATACGGGCCTCGATACCGGTCCGACGCTGCTGCGCCGGTCGCTGCCGATCACCCCCGAGACCACGGGGCAAAGCCTGCACGACGCGCTTTCCGAGCTGGGGGCCGAGCTGATCGCGCCCGCCCTGGCGGGGTTGGCCGACGGGAGCGTGACGCCAACGCCACAATCAGACGACGGCGTGACCTACGCCAAGAAGTTGGACCGCGACGAGGGCCGGCTCGACTTCACCGGTCCAGCCGACGCGCTCATTCGTCAAATCCGTGCCTTCGACCCCTGGCCCGGCGCGTTCTTCGAGTATCAGGGCACGCGCATCAAGGTGCTTGCCGCCCAGTGGCTCGACCTCGGGCCGATCGCCAACCGGCCGGGTACCGTGCTCGACGATGCCCTGACCATCGCCTGCGGTCACGGCGCCTTGCGGCCGATCCGGGTGCAGCGTCCCGGCAAGGGCCCGATGGATACCGGCGCCTTCCTGCGCGGCTTCGCCCTGCCGCCCGGCACCGCGCTCGGATAACGCCGTCATGCCCCGATACAAGCTAACCGTGGAGTATGACGGCGGCCCCTATGTGGGCTGGCAGCGCCAGGACACCGGCCCGACCATCCAGGCCGCGCTTGAAGACGTCATCCAGGCGTTTTCCGGCGAGCGCGTGACCGTCGAGGGTGCGGGGCGCACAGATGCCGGCGTCCACGCCACCGGTCAGGTCGCCCATGTCGACCTTGCCACCGATCGCTTCACCGCACCCAAGGTCATGGGTGCCGTCAACGCGCTGTTGAAACCGCAACCGATCGCGGTGCGTGACGCCGAGATCGTGTCCGAGCGGTTTCATGCGCGGTTTTCCGCCGTCGAACGGGCCTATCGCTACGTTATTATGAACCGTCTCGCGCCACTCGCCATCGGCCGGGGGCGTGCTTGGCATGTCTCGGCGCCGCTCGACACCAACGCCATGGCCATGGCCGGCGCGCGCCTGATCGGCCACCACGACTTCACCACCTTCCGCGCCAGCCACTGCCAATCGAAATCGGCGATCAAGACCCTCGATCAGCTGAGCGTCGAGCGGGACGGCGAACGCATCCTGGTCCTGGCGCGCGCACGGTCGTTCCTGCATCACCAGGTGCGAAACATCGTCGGCACGTTGAAGCTGGTGGGTGAAGGCAAATGGACCCCGGATGACGTGACCACGGCCCTCGAAGCGCGGGATCGGTCCGCCGGCGGACCGACGGCACCCGCCGAAGGGCTGTACCTGACGGGTGTCCGATACGACGCCGGCTAGATCACTGGCGACAACAGCGCCGTCAGCACGAACTCAAAGACCAGGGTGGCGATCACCACCAAGACCGCCGTGCCCGAGGTCACGTCCAACGCCGCCTTGGCGACGAACCAGCGGTACCAGAGAACCGCCACCACCACGCCTATGGTCGCCAGGCCGGTCAACGGCCCGGGCAGCAAACCCACCACATCCAGCATCGCCACGATGAACTGAAGATAGATCTGCGGGACGGCGGTCCAGAACACCGCGTTCATGTAATCGAAATAGCGGTCCTCGCGGGCGATCAACGCCAGCGCGAAGTGCGCCGCGAAGGCATAACCAAACCATACGATCACGAACACCAACGCCTCGACCAGCAGCACCCCCAACCCAAGCTCCAGCGCTGGGTTGTGCGTAATCTGAACGCCAACCATGACAAGATGCGCCGGCAGGCTGATCAACGCCGCCCAGGCCGCCACCCAAAACCCCTCGACCCCAGGCCGAAAACACGCGAACCCGCCCGCGTCGCCGCGAAACACCCGCAGCGCGCCATGCAGCGCGTATAGAATTTCGCCAAGGGTCGGCATCGACGGCATCTCCGTTCAGCTCTGGAAGAACCGCCGCAGCATAGCGGCATAGATATCCGTGAGCGCTATCACATCGGCGACCGCCACCCGTTCGTCGACCTTGTGCATGGTTTGACCGACCAACCCGAATTCGACGACCGGACAGAGACGCTTGATGAACCGCGCATCCGAGGTGCCGCCGGTGGTGCTGAACTCCGGACGGCGGCCGGCCACCTGCTCGACGGCGTCGGCCACCAGCTCGGACAACGCCCCCGGCTCGGTTATGAAGCTCTCACCGGAACAATTCATCTCCAACGTGTAATCCCCGCCTTTCTGATCGAAGCTGGCCCGCAGCATACGTTTCAGCGACTCGGCGCTGTGGCCGTCGTTGAAGCGGATGTTGAACACCGCCCGCGCGTTGGCCGGGATCACGTTGCTGACGGGGTTGCCCACGTCGATGGTGGTGATCATCAGTGTGGTCGGCGGAAAATGCTCGGTCCCGTCGTCTAGCCGACCGCCGGCGAACGGCTCCAACATGCGCAGCAGACGGTGGATCGGGTTGTCGGCCAGATGCGGGTAGGCGACATGGCCCTGGGTGCCCCGCACCGTGAGGGTGCCGGTCAGACTGCCGCGCCGGCCGATCTTCATCATCTCGCCCAGCACCGACGGATTGGTCGGCTCACCCACCACGCAGGCATCGGGCACGTGACCCTCGGCCTGCATCCAATCCAGCACCCGGGTGGTGCCATTGACCGCCGGTCCTTCCTCGTCACCGGTAATCAGCAAGCTGATCGAGCCGTCCCCCGGGCCACCGTGTTCCGCGATGAACCGGGCCGCGGCGGCGGCAAAGGCGGCGATCGCCGCCTTCATGTCGACAGCTCCCCGCCCCCACAGCGCGCCATCCTCCACCGTTCCGGAGAACGGATCATGCCGCCACGCCACCCGGTCGCCCTCCGGCACCACGTCGGTGTGCCCGGCGAAGCAGAAATGCGGCGCGCCGGTGCCGAGGCGGGCGAACAAATTGTCGATCGGATCGGTATCCGGCGCGGAGAAGTTCAGCCGGTGACACACGAAACCGAGCGGTGTCAGGGCCTCCTCTAGCAGGTCGAGCGCCCCGCCCTCCGCCGGCGTGACGCTGGGGCAGCGGATCAGGCGGCTGCCGAGGTCGACCGGGTCGAGCATCGCGGCCATGGCTGCTCTCCCGGGTTCAGTCGCGCAGCAGCTCGTTGATCGAGGTTTTCGACCGGGTCTGCTCGTCGACCTGCTTGACGATGACCGCGCACGACAGCGACGGTCCGGGTGAGCCGTCGGGCAACGGCTTGCCGGGCATGCTGCCGGGCACCACCACCGAGTAGGCCGGCACCCGGCCCATATGCACCTCGCCGGTGTCGCGGTTGACGATACGGGTGGTCTTGCTGATGAACACGCCCATCGACAGAACCGCCCCGGTCTCGACGATCACCCCCTCGACCACCTCGCTGCGAGCGCCGAGAAAGCAGTTGTCCTCGATGATCACCGGATCGGCCTGCAACGGCTCCAACACACCGCCGAGGCCAACACCGCCCGAGATATGACAATTCGCGCCCACCTGAGCACAGGAACCCACGGTGGCCCAGGTGTCGACCATGGTGCCCGATCCGACATGGGCGCCGATGTTCACGAAGCTGGGCATCAATATCACGCCCGGGGCGATATAGGCCGACCGCCGGACGACGCAATTCGGCACCGCGCGGAACCCGGCGTCGCGGAACCGGTTCTCGCCCCAGCCGGCGAATTTCGACGGCACCTTGTCCCACCAACTGGCGGGCCCGCGCTCCGGGTCCTCGCCACCGCCGGGGATGATCACCATGTCGTTCAGCCGGAACGACAGCAACACCGCTTTCTTGAGCCATTGGTTCACCGCCCACTGGTGGCCACCCTGCGGCGTGGCGACCCGGAAGGCGCCGGTATCGAGCCCTTCCAAAGCCGCCTCGACGGCGTCGCGGACCTCGCCCTTGGTGGCGATTCCAATCGCGTCGCGTCGCTCCCAGGCGGCATCGATGACGGTTTGCAGCTGACTGGAGCTCATGGGTCTACGATCCCTCTCGACGAAGCGGAATGAGGCGAAGTCGCGGGCGGACCGGGCGCCCAGCGGAACGCACAATGGCGAGCGCCATGGGGCCTGTCAACGCGGTGTAGGCACCGATCCCAAGGCCCCGGCAAGGAACTGAATAAGGTCCTCGGCGACGTGGTGGACATGGTCGCCCTCGGCACCGGCCGTCGCCCATTCGTGTTCGCTGCGCAGCCAAACCGTTGTCATCCCCCGTTCGGCCGCCGGCGCCAGATTCTTGGCCATGTCCTCGATCATTACCGCCCGCCGTGGGTCCAGACCGCTGACCTCGATCAGCCGGTCATACGGTTGAGGGTCGGGTTTCGGCACGTAGTCGGACGCCACGATGTCGAACACCAGATCGAAATGCCGGTCGACCCCGAGCCGCCGCATGACCCGCTCGGCGTGCGGTACCGAGCCGTTGGTGAACACGATTTTGCGGCCCGGCAACCGACCCAACAGGGCGCTCAGCTCCGGCGACGGATCGATCGGCGAGACGTCGATGTCGTGAACGTAATCGAGGAATGGTCCCGGATCCACGCTGTGCTCGCTCATCAAGCCGCGCAGCGTGGTTCCGTGGCGGCGAAACATGTCGCGTTGCAGCTCCCGGGCCGGTTCGTGGTCGAGGGCGAACCGGTCCATGATGAACTCGGTCATCCGTGCCGAGACCTGAACGAACAAGTTGGACCGCGCGGGATAGAGTGTGTTGTCTAAATCGAAGACCCAGGTCTCGACGGCAATGGGGTCGAGCGTGGGAGCGGCGGAGGGATGTGTTGGTGCGCGTTCGGTCATCACGCTAAAGTGGGCCGACCAGGCTAGGCTGGCAAGCGAAGAGCCGGGAACAGGCATGAGCGATGCTGCGAGAGACGATACCGGGCCGGACCCGCTCACCGAAACCGCCCGGTTGATTGAGCAGGGTGCGCTTGCCGACCACCCCGGACCGGTGATGCTGGTCGACCGCGAGGGCATCGTGCGCGCGCGCAACGTTCCAGCCCTGCCTTTTGCCTTCAAGCTGCACGCAGGCGAGCTGCCGGCCCTGGCCGCGATCATCGACGCGGTGATCGGCGGCACCGGGGCCCAAGTCGTCAAGCTGAGCGACGAGGAGTCCGGCGGGACCATCGATTTCAGCGCGACACCGATCACCGACCGAGCTGGCGTGCTGCTGATCGGCCGCGACGTCTCGCTCGACCAGAACCTGCGCTCGGCCTTGGTCGATTCACGCCAGCGCTACAAGGATCTAGTCGAGATTTCCTCGGATTTCGCCTGGGAGACCGGCCCGGTCGGCACGTTCTCCTTCGTGTCCGCCGCCGGGGCGCTGGGGTACGAACCCGACGAGTTGGTGGGCCGACCGGCCGACTCGTTTCTCACCACCCCCGAGGGCATGGCGATGACCAGTCCGTTCACCACGCAACACCCGATTGAAGGCGTGGAAACGCTATTTCGGCGCGCCGACGGTTCGGTGGCAACCCTGGAGGCGGCGGCATCGCCTCTTCTCGACGCCGATGGCGTTTGGCATGGCGCGCGCGGGGTGTGCCGCGACGTGACTGAGGCCCGGTTGCGCGACGCGGCGTTGGCACAGGCGCGCAACCGCGAGAGATTGACCTCCTACATCGTGCGAACGATCCACGACGAGATCGAACCGAACCGCATGTTGGACGCCGCGGCCCACGCGTTGGTACGGGCGACCGCGGCCGATGGCTGTGCGTTGCTGCGGATCGTGCCGGGCTCCGGGTTGGTGCCGGTGGTGATGGTCGGCGAATTGCTCCCGGCCGTGGCCCTCGACCCGATTCGTGAGCCGGTCACCGAGCGTGACGAGCCGGTCACCGTCGACACCGACGTTGGTCTTCTTCTTGGCCACCGGTTGAGTTACCAGGGCAACATGAATGGCGCGGTGGTGCTGTGGCGCTCCACTGGTTCGGCCGGCTGGGACGATGAGGAGTGCCGCCTGCTCGGCGAGGTGGCGGACCAACTCGGCATCGCATTGCGGCAAGTCGACGCTCACGAGCATCTCCGCATGCTGTCCTCGACCGACGCGATGACCGGGCTGCTGAACCGCCGCGCGTTCCAAGACGCGTTGCAGGCGCGCCTCGCGACCGCGGGACGGGGGCCGGGAACACTGGTCTATGTCGACCTCGACAATTTCAAGCAGGTCAACGATAGGCGCGGCCACCAAACCGGCGACCGCGCGCTGATCCATCTGGCCGAGATCCTGCGGGATCAGGCCGGGCCGAAGGATCTGGTCGCCCGCTTGGGTGGCGATGAGTTCGCACTGTGGATGCAGCGGACCGGCCATGACAGCGCGCCGCAACGGGCCGAACGTATTCTCGCCGCTGGCGCCGCGCTCCGCGAGTATTCTGGAAGCCCGGATCATCCCGTCGGCTTGTCCATCGGCATGGCGGTGGCGGAGCCCGGATCGCCGGAGCCGATGCAGGCATTGATCGAGCGGGCCGATGCGGTGATGTACGAGATCAAACACAGTGGTAAGGGTTGGTACCGTATCGCTACACCGCCCACTCGCGACGACCGTGCTCCATGACCGATCCCCAGCGCCGCTCCGCCGACAAGCAGTCGGACACAACCGCCGCCGAGGCGATGGCGATTGCCCGAAGCGATGATGCCGAGGCTCGACGGCGTCTCGCGCAACGCACCGACATCGCTCCGGAACTGCTGTTCTATCTGGCCGAGGACGCGGAAACGTCGGTACGCGTTATCGTCGCCGAAAACTCGGTCACCCCACGCCAAGCCGACGAATTCCTAGCGCGCGACGCCGAAGAGAGCGTCCGTGTCGCGGTCGCCGCCAAGATGGCCAAGGTAGCGCCCGGGATTGAGAGTGAGCGCCGGACACCGCTGCGGGCGTTGAGCTTGGAGGTGCTGGAAACCCTGGCGCGCGACACCGTTAAGCAGGTGCGTGCGCGCCTCGCGGACTCGCTCAAGAATCTGGATAGCGCGCCACCGGAACTGGTCGAGCGGGTGGTCGAGGTGCTGGCTCGGGATACCGCGATCGAGGTCGCGGGGCCGGTGCTGGAGCATTCGAGTCTGTTGTCCGACGACGTCCTGTTGTCGATCGTCGAGGCGCCAAATGTCGACGGCGCTGTCGGCGCGGTGTCGCGTCGCCGTGGCGTCTCGGCGACGGTGTCCGATGCGGTCGCCAGATCCGGCGATGACGAAGCGGTCGCCAGCCTGTTGGCCAACGAATCGGCCCAAATCCGCGAACAAACCCTGGATCAGTTGATCGAGGCGGCACCAAGCAAGCCGAGCTGGCATACCCCCTTGGTGCACCGACCGAAACTGGCGGCGCGGCAGATCGACCGATTGTCTGAATTCGTCGCCGACGCGCTGGTCACCGAGCTGTCGAAACGCAACGATCTGAACGCCGAGACCAAGAAACGTCTGCGCGGCGTGGTCGCGAAACGCCTGGAGGCCGGCAAGGAAGATCCCACGATCGCGGAGCGCAACACGGCGGTCAACCAGCACATTGATGGACAGCTGGACGAGCGCGCACTCAGCGAAGCGGTGGCGGCCGGTCGCCGCGCCTACGTCATGGCGGCGCTCGCGGTTCGGTCCGCTCTTAGCGAACCGGTGGTGCACGCTATCATGGGCTCGGGCAGTGCCCGGGCCGTTGTCGCTCTCGCCTGGAAGGCCGGGCTCAGCATGACGTTGGCCGAACAATTGCAGCTACGCCTCGCCTACATCGAGCCCAAGAAGTTGCTGCGGGCGCAGCGCAACGGCGGCTATCCCTTGAAGGAGGATCAGCTGGCCTGGGAGATCAAGGTGTTCGATCAGGACAACGGCGCGGGTTGACCGGCACGCCGCTCCCTGGCTCACCGCTTCCTGGCTCGCGGATCAACCGCGCTTGATCCACGTCCCCATGCCGTGGCTGGTAAACAGTTCCAGCAGCACGCCGTGTTGCACGCGGCCATCGATGATCACGGCGCCCTCGGCACCGCCCTCCACCGCCTCGATGCAGGTTTCGATCTTCGGAATCATCCCGCCGGAAATCGTGCCGTCGTGGATCAGCCCCCGCGCCTGCGACACGGTCAGCTCGGGGATCAGCCGCCCTTGCTTGTCGAGCACACCCTCAACATCCGTCAACAACAGAAAGCGACTGGCATCGACGGCGGCGGCGACGGCGCCAGCGGCGGTATCGGCGTTGATGTTATAGGTCTCGCCATCCTCGCCCAGGCCAATGGGCGCGACCACGGGGATCAGATCCTGCGCCACCAGCGTATTCAACAAGCCACCTTCGATGGCGACCGGCTCGCCGACGAAGCCGAGATCGAGCACCTTCTCGATATTGCTGTCCGGATCAATCTTGGTGCGCCGCAGTTTGCGCGCGCGGATCAACCCGCCATCCTTGCCGGACAGGCCAATCGCCTTGCCGCCGGCGCGATTGATGGCGGCGACGATGCCTTTATTGATGGCGCCGGACAGCACCATCTCGACAATCTCCACCGTCGCCTTGTCGGTCACCCGCAAGCCATCGATGAACTCGCTCTTGATCGCCAACCGCTCCAGCATGCGGCCGATCTGCGGGCCGCCGCCGTGCACCACCACCGGGTTCATGCCGACCTGTTGCAGCAACACCATGTCGGCGGCGAATTTACCCGCCAGATCGTCGTCGCCCATGGCATGGCCGCCGTATTTCACGACGACGGTCTTGCCGCTGTAGCGGCGCATGAAGGGCAGAGCCTCGGTCAGGATGCCCGCCTTCGAAAGCCATTCGGCCCGCCGCTTCAAATCAATCGGTTTCATGCCACCCGTCCCCGGCCCATACGTCCCTGGCCACCCAACCCGCCCTATAGAGCGCAGGCGGTTCCGGCTTGCAAGATCGGTCCACGACGCGGGATCACGCCGCGAACCGCGCCAGCTCGGCCCGCAGTTCGGCAATGCCCAATCCGGTCACGCCACTGGTGAGCCGTATCTCGGGGTGAGCCGCTTGACGCTTGGCCAACTCGGCGGCGGTAATCTCCAGCGTGCGAGCGAGATCGTCCGGCTTCGTCTTATCGCCCTTGGTGAACACCACCTGATACGACAGCGCCGCTTTGTCGAACAGATCCATGGCGATCCGGTCGCTGTCTTTGATGCCATGACGCGAGTCGATCAACAGATTGACCCGTTGCAGCGTCACCCGGCCGCGCAGATAGGCGAACAGCGTATCGGTCCAGATTGCCTGTTTCGCCTTCGAAACCTTGGCGTACCCATAGCCCGGCAGGTCGACCAACATCATCCGACCGCCGAGATTGAAGAAGATGAGTTCCTGGGTACGGCCCGGCGTGTTGGAGGTGCGCGCCAGGGCCTTTCGCCCGGTCAACGCGTTCACCAGCGACGACTTGCCGACATTGGAGCGGCCGGCGAACGCCACCTCCGGCAACCCGGTTGGCGACAGCTGCGCCCGGGTGGCGGCGGCCCAGACGAAGCCGCACTCCTGCGCGAACAGAACCCGGCCTACCTCGATGGCGTCCGCATCGTCCTGGGTCATGAGAGTGTGTTCTTCACGCCCATCCGCTTCATGATCACCCATTGCTGCAAGATCGACAGCAGGTTGTTCCAGGTCCAGTAGATCACCAGCCCCGCGGCGAACTGCGACAGCAGCACGGTGAACAGTAACGGCAGGAACATAAAGACCTTGGCCTGCACCGGATCGGCGGGCTGCGGGTTGAGTTTCTGTTGCAGGAACATGGTGATACCCATGATCACCGGCCACGCGCCGATCATCAGCAATTCCGGCGGGGTCCAGGGGATCAGGCCGAACAGATTGAACAACGTCGTCGGGTCCGGCGCCGACAGATCCTTGACCCAGCCGTAAAACGGCGCGTGGCGCATTTCGATGTTAACGAACAGCACTTTGTACAGCGAGAAAAACACCGGTATCTGGATCAGGATCGGCAAGCAACCCGCCGCAGGATTGACCTTCTCCCGCTTGTACATCGCCATCATCTCTTCGTTGAGACGCTGGCGGTCATCGCCGTACTTCTCCCGCATCTCCTTCATCTTTGGCGTCAGCGTCTTGAGCTTGGCCATGGAGCGGTAGGATTTGTTGGCGAGCGGAAAGAACAACAGCTTGATGACGACCGTCAGCGCCAGGATGGCGAGGCCGAAATTGCCCAGCACGCTGTTGAAGTAATTCAGGATGAAGAAGAATGGTTTGGTCAGGAAGTAGAACCACCCGAAATCGATCGCCAAATCGAAGTTGGTGATGCCGTATTCATCGGCGTAGCGGTCCAGCAGGCTCACCAGCTTGGCCCCGGCGAACAACCGGCTTTCGGCTGTCGCCAACGCGCCCGCCGCCACGGTCTCCGGCTGACCGAGGAAGTCGACTTGATAACGGTCGTCCTGATTGCGGATCGTATGGCGGAAATTGTAATCCCAGCGGCCGTCCTTGCCGGGAATCAAGGCCGCCAGCCAGTACTTGTCGGTTAGGCCGATCCATCCGCCCTGGGACGCGACCTTGATGTCGCCATCCTCTTGCAAATCGGAGTAGTCGATCTCCTTGAGCGTCTCGTCGAACACGCCGAGCGGGCCTTCGTGCAGAATATAGAATCCCAAGATCGACGGTGTGCCGCCGCGACTGAGCAGGCCATAGGGATACAGCGTGACCGCCGCCTTCGAGGCGTTGCGCACGGTCTGGGTCACGGTGAACAAGTACTCCTCGTCGAGCGCGATCCGCCGCTCGAACGTCAAGCCCTCGCCGTTGTCCCAGCGCAGCGTCACCGGCGTGCCCGGCTCCAGCAACGTCTTGTCAGCGATCCATACCGTGTCGGCCGTGGGCAGTTTGACCGGTGTGTTGGGAGCCGTCACCCAGCCGAACTCCGCATAGTACGGTTTGCGCAAGGCGGTCGGCTCGAACAGATGAATGGGCGGGCTGGCGGGATCCAGGGTCTCGCGGTAATTGCTCAACACCACATCGTCGATCCGAGCGCCCTTGAGCGCGATCGAGCCGGTCACCGACGGTGCCTTGATCGTGATACGCGGCGATTCCGCCAACGCCGCGGCGCGGCTTTCGGCGACATCCGGTATGATCGTCGCCGGCATGACGGGCGCACCGGACGGGGCCGTCACCCCGCCGGAGATGCCGGGTGCCGGTGCGGTGCCCTGATTCGTGGCGGTTTGGGTCTCGGCCTGAAGAGCCGCTTGCCGCTGTTGTTCGGCGAGCTGACGCGGCTGTTCGATGAACATGGAATAACCAATCACCACCAGCACGCTGAGGGCAATCGCGAGGATCAGGTTTTTGTTGTCGGTCATCGCGCGGGTCCGTTGGTCGAGCGGCGGGCGGGAAGGATGGTGAGCATATGGGGGTCGGCATCGGCCAATCCAGCACGCGCCGGGGAAACCGGATCATGGCCCGACCCGCCCCAGGGGTGGCAGCGCGCCAAGCGCCGCAGAGCGAGGCCACCGCCCCGAAGCGCGCCATGACGCTGGATCGCCAGGACCGCGTAAGCCGAGCAACTCGGCTCAAACCGGCAGACGGGGCCGATCAAAAATACGATCAACGGCGACAGTACCAAGCGGTAAGCCTGAATCGGGAGCAGAACCAGGGCACGTATTATCATCGAGCCCCCCTCGGTGCGCGTGGGCGCTTGTTGGTCTTGCCGGCTTCTATCCGGTCAAGCGCGTTCGTCAAATCAGCCAGCAACGCATCATAGGGTCGAGACGGCGTGCCGGCGCGGGCGATCAGCACGTAGTCGTAGCCGGATCGAGCCCGGCACCCAAGCACATCCCACGCGGCGGCATGCAGGCGGCGACGGGCACGATTTCGTACAACCGAGCCGCCGACCTTCTTGCTGGCGGTAAAACCAACACGCGGCTGATCACCGGCTTCCGCTTCGTCGTTCGCACGCGCGCGAACTTGCAGCACCAGCCCAGGGGTCGCGGCCTTCAAGGCGCGTGCCGCCTTTAGAAAGTCGGCACGGTTCAGAAGGCGCTGGAGATGTAGAGCGCCGGCGGTGCGCATGGGATCACCCTCCGACACCGGGGCGCGGCGTCAAACGGCCGGCATCAAGCGGAGAGGCGCTTACGCCCCTTGGCGCGGCGGTTCGTGATCACGCGACGGCCACCAACGGTTGCCATGCGCGAGCGGAAGCCATGCCGACGCTTGCGGACCAGGTTGCTCGGTTGGAAAGTGCGCTTCACGGGTCGTCTCCGTCACGTCGTCACCGGAACGCCCGGCGGAGGCGGGTGTATATCGAGTGTGGCGGCAAGCGTCAATGGAAATGGCCCGTTGTCACGGTGCCACCGGAGACCCATCGATCGCGATCGTGATGCCCTCGGACACCAGATCGATGTGGCGGTTGGCGACGATGGTCCCGCCATAGACATCGGCGGCGCGCCAGCCGATCAGGTGATTGTCGCCCAGTGCGATATGCGCCGTCCCGCGCCGGAACTTGTTCTCGACATGACCGATCGCCCGCGCGAACGGGTTCGTCCCCAGTCCCAGCTCGCCCAATTGACGCACGGCGGGCTCGGCCTCGGTCAAAATCGCCTCCAGCCGACGGGCCGCCGATCCACCGGCCAAATCGACCAGCCGGCCACCGGAGAAGGTCAAGCGGATCGGGTCTTCCAACAGCCCCAACGGCGGGCCGCCACCGCCGAGATAAACCACCTGGCCGAAGGAATCCGCGACGAACACCCCGTCCGCCGATCCCTCCTCCGGCGACAGCATCGCCTCGCCGCTGGGAAACGAGCCAAATCCGGTGTCGTCCTCGGCGTGCCCGGTCAGCGGCAGGCAGGGACGGCATACGCGCACCGTCAAATCGGTGCCGTTGGCCGAGGTTACCCGCACGGTCCGCGCGGCCGACACGCGGTCGGCAAGCGCCCGAGTGCGTGCCCGCAGCTCGGCCGGATCGGCCAGCGACGCCCCACGCACGAAATCCTCGAGCGGGGCGTTGTTGATCAGCACCTGCCGCCGGCCGGCGGCGAACAGCGCGGTGCTGAGATCGTCATAGGCGCGTGGGAACCGCAGACTGGTCGCGACAATCGTCAGCCCGGCTCGTTCGGCGGCGGCGATCACCGGCACCGGGTGGCGGTAATCCGACATCCCGGCCGGGCTTGCGATGACGGCCGCGACCACCGAGCCCGCGCCGGCCGCGTCGCAGGCCGCCGTCAGCCCGTCAATCAGCGCCGGATACTGATCGGAGCTGGTGACGATCAGCACATCCTCGCCAGCGCGCACATTGTCACTCGCCAAGTTCCACACCGCGCGGCGCAGCTCGTGAAACGGCAGCAGCATGTCAGTCATGACCCTTTAACCCCTACCGTGGCAATTCACACGCTGTGCCGCGCCCGAAGCGCTTGCATCAGCGTGCCGTCGTCGAGGTAGTCGAGTTCGCCGCCGACCGGGACACCATGGGCCAGCCGGGACACCTTCACGCCGGCGGGGGCGAGGCGGTCGGCGACGTAGTGGGCCGTGGTTTGGCCGTCGACGGTGGCGTTCATCGCCAGGATAACCTCGGTCACCGCCGGCTCGCGCGCCCGGGCGACCAGGGTATCGAGATTGAGATCCTCCGGGCCGACACCGTCCAGCGCCGACAGCACGCCGCCGATCACGTGATAACGGCCGCGAAACGCCACCGCCCGTTCCAACGCCCAGACATCCGCCACGTCCTCGACCACGCAGATCACCGACGGATCGCGGCGGTCATCGGTGCAGATCGCACAGGGATCGGCACTGTCGAGATTGCCACAGACCGAACACGCGCGGATCGACCGGGCGGCGTTCGCCAAGGCGTCGGCCAGCGGCATCATCAGCGCTTCCCGCCGTTTCATCAGATGCAGCACCGCGCGCCGCGCCGATCGGGGGCCAAGCCCCGGCAGCTTGGCCAGCAGCTGCATTACCCGATCAAGATCGCCCACCGCCAAAGCTCGTCCCCGCGCCGGCTCAGAACGGCAACTTGAAACCGGGCGGCAAGCTCAGCCCGCCGGTCAGCTTGCGCATCTCCTCGGCGGCATGCGCCTCGGCCTTGGACTTGGCATCGTTGATCGCCGCGACCAGCAGATCCTCCAGCACCTCGACCTCGCTCGGATCGACCAGGGCGGGATCGATCTTGATGCCCTTGGCCTCACCCTTGGCGGTCATGGTGACCTCGACCATGCCCCCGCCGGAGACGCCCGAAACCTCGGTCTCCGACAAGCGTGTCTGCATTTCTTCCATACGGCCCTGCATTTCCTGGGCCTGCTTCATCATCTGGCCGAGATTCTTCATGCTTCGTATGCCTCGCTCGTTTGCTCGGGTTCGATCGGGTCCTCGATTGCCGGCCGTTCCGGTAAAACCTCCGGATCCGGCTCCGGCAAGGCCGCGATACCCTCGATCTCGGCACCGGGGAACAGTTCCAGCACCCGTGCCACCACCGGGTGTTCCGCCGCCCTGGCGTGAGCGTCGAGCTTGGCCGCGGCCCGTTGGTCGCGCAAGGTCGCTGCCCCAGGCGCCTCCGACAGCTCGACCCGCCAAGGCCGGCCGGTCCAACGCGCCAGATGCGCGATAAGTTGGGAGGCGATTTTGAGATCGGTACCGAGCGCCGGACGGATCACGAGATGACCCGGTTCCATCGCCACGCAATGCACGGCGTTCACTAGCTGAGCCGCCAGGATCGCCTCGCCGCGCCGGTGCACCAAATCGGCCAACTCGGCGAAACCAACCGGCACCGGGTCGAGGTCGGTGTCTAAATCATCACCCTCTCCCTCTTCGGCCGTCGGCGGCGGATCAACGATCACCTGCTCAGGCAGCTGCTCCGGCAGCGCATCGGCGGCCGAAGACACCCCCGGCGAGGAGTTTAGCGTTTCGCGCGCCGGTGTCGCGGGAGGCGATGCCACGGCCGCCGTCGGTGTCGTGTCGGCGATCGGCGCCGGCCTCGCCGCAGCGACAGCGCCGCCAAGCGATGCACCAGGGGGCGATGCACCAGGAGGCGATGCACCAGCGGGGCTCGGCGCCGCCCCAGCGGCCACCGCCCTGCCCTCGCCCGACAACAGCCGCACCAGATCGGCCGGGTCCGGCAGATCAGCGGCGTGGGCCAACCGGATCAGTACCATCTCCACCGCCGAGATCGGCATCGGCGCCGACTGCACCTCGCCCAAGCCCTTGGCCAGCATCTGCCACGCCCGGGTCAGCGCCGGCACCGGCAAAGCCTCGGCCAACGCCTTGCCGCGATCCCGCTCGACCTCGGACAGGTCGTTGGCGCCCGCCGCCTGCGGCGCGGCCTTCATGCGGGTAACCCCGTGGGTCAGCTCCATCAAATCCTGGAGGATCACCACCGGATCGGCGCCGCCATCATACAGCGTCCGCAGGGTATCGAGTGCGCCGGCTACTTGGCCACGCATCACCGCCTCGAACAGATCGTAGACCCGTGACCGGTCAACCAAGCCAAGCATGTCCCGCACCCGGTCGGCGGTCACCGGCCCGTCGGCCAGCGCCATCGCTTGGTCCAGGATCGACAAGCCGTCGCGCGCCGACCCGTCGGCCGCCCGCGCCACCATGCGCAGCGCTTCGTCCTCGGCCTCGACACCTTCCTGCCGCGCGACCTTGGCGAACAGCTCGACCAACAGGGCGGAGTCGATCCGTTTGAGGTCGAACCGCTGACAGCGCGACAATACCGTGATCGGCACCTTGCGGATTTCGGTGGTCGCGAAGATGAACTTCACGTGCTCCGGCGGTTCCTCCAGCGTCTTCAGCAGCGCATTGAACGCGTTGCGCGACAGCATGTGGACCTCGTCGACGATGTAGACCTTGTAGCGCGCCGAGACCGGCCGATAGCGCGCGCCCTCGATCAAATCGCGGATATCGTCGACGCCGGTATGCGACGCCGCGTCCATTTCCAGCACATCGACATGCCGGTCCTCGGCGATCGACCGGCAGTTGTCGCACACCCCGCAGGGGGTCATGGTCGGCCCGCCGGTGCCGTCCGGGCCGGTGCAGTTCAGCCCCTTGGCGACGATCCGGGCGGTCGTGGTCTTACCCACCCCACGCACCCCGGTCAGCACGAAGGCATGATGGATGCGGTTCAACGCGAAGGCGTTGGTCAAGGTGCGGACCAGCGACTCCTGACCGATCAGGTCCTCGAAGGTCTGGGGCCGGTACTTGCGTGCCAGCACCCGGTATTCGGCCGTGGCGGCGGGCAGGGTGGGATCGGCGGCATCGGTCATACGGCGATCATAGGGGGGGTGACGGCCACACGAAAGGGATCGTGGCGACAACGCGCAAGATGCGGGGAACGGGGTGGAAGACTGGCAGCGACCCGGACCGAAACTCGTTACGGCTGCTTCCTTCCGGACCTGACCGGGTTG
>JABMNR010000068.1 GCA_013203465.1 Alphaproteobacteria bacterium | reverse complement strand
GCAGCCTCGGCCTTAGCAGCCTCGGCCTTAGCAGCTTCGGCCCTTGCAGCCTCGGCCTTAGCAGCCTCGGCCCTTGCAGCTTCAGCCTTAGCAGCTTCGGCCCTTGCAGCTTCAGCCTTAGCAGCTTCGGCCTTAGCAGCTTCGGCCTTAGCAGCTTCGGCCTTAGCAGCTTCGGCCTTAGCAGCCTCGGCCTTTGAGGTCTCCGTATTGGGTGTCTTCACGTCCGCCCCCTTAGCGCTTGCCGCCACCGAACGGACTGACGGCTTGGTTGTCTTGGTGGTCGTGCGCTTCGTCCCAGCCCGCTTCGGTCCGGCGCTTTTGGTGGAGCCCACAGCGCGTGTGGTTTTTCTGCTGCCTGAACCCGTAGCATTGGCCTTTGGAGCAGCTGACGGATTCTTAGCGTCCTTGCCATTGTCCTCGTCGGTCACGTTGCGTCCTCGATCTCTTGTGGCGAGTCATAGCGTAGCATACTGCAAACATGGCGACCCGTGTTGTCCCGTCTTCGCATTGGGAGATCAGTGGCCGCTCACCTTGTCATCTTTATGCCGATAATACTGCAAGACAACCAACGCAATCAGGATGATCCAGAAATTGAACGTGTTTAGCGCATAGGCGGTCAAGGTCGCCAGATAGATGGTGAGCGCTTGGCTCATCAAGATGACCAATGCCACGCCGAGCACACCAATGATAACATCGAGCCCCCGCATCAACACGATGGCCGCGACGATAGCCAGCCCGATCACTCCGCTCAGCAACAGCGCGTATAGATACAGTCTCGGGTCGTTTTCCGGCGCCGACAACGCTACCCATAACCCCTCGTAGGTATACAGCGCCGGATCGCCGATCTCTCTCAGAAACACCTGCCAGCTTACGTCCCAGGCTCCACCCGACGCGAAAATCTCCTTGAAGCGGAAGCTAGGGCGTTGGCCATCCGTGTACAATACACCAAGCCCGAGAAGGATGCCTCCAAGACCTGCGAGGCGGGACAGAATCGGGACGCGGGTAAAGACGTGGAGCCGTGGCACCTTCCAGATCAGATTCAAGACCAGATAGCCACCGACCGGCAAGATCACGAGCACCAACCCACCTAGCGCCCGAGGTCCGAGATCGGCAAGTAACTCCATCAAGATCGTCGCCAACCTAGTTGGTCGTGCGCGTCCCTTGGGTTTGGCGGGCGGCACTATCGCGGCCATACACCGCGTCGTTCAACTCGCCTAGCGCGCGCGCAACGTCATATCGCTTGCGCAGGGCGATCAGCCACTCTTCTAAAGCGCCATTCCGACGGGCCGCTAGAATAGTCGAGGTCTCTTGGACCGCGAGGGATAGCTCGCCCCGCTCCAGTGCCGCGTCGACTGTTGCGATGCTGGAGGCAACCCGCCCGCCCGACAATGCCTCGGGCACGGAGGACGCGCCGATCAACATCTCAAACCAACTCGTCATCCGGTCGGTCCAGGATTGCCGTCCGCTCACCGAAGCGCCCATCTGATTGGCGATCAACATGAAATCACGACGCAGGTCAGCTAGCGAGTTCACCCCACTCGCCGCGCCGTCGGCCAGGGTATCGAGGGCCATCATTGCGCCGGCCCTATTCCCAAGATAGCGGCGCGCGAACGTCAGCTCCTGCTCATAGGGTCCAGAACCGCTCAAGGCCTTCTCCAGTTGCAGAAGCGCCAGGATCGGTAGTTCTTCGTCCTGGCGCGCCGCGGCCAGTTGGGCGACGCGCTCGTTCATATCCACAAGCGCGGCCACGCCGGCGGTCACTTCTTGTAGGCGACCGTCAAGTGCCGCCAGACGTGACGCAACGTCGCCATCAAATGCTTCCAGCGCCGCGATTCCACCTTCGATCGGCGTCAACCGAACGGCCAGTGCATCGACCGCCTCACGGGTGGCCGCGAACTCGCTCCGGGTCTCGTCCAACGCCGTTTGAACGCTTTGGGCGGCGGCGTCTTGTTCGGTCTTGAGGGCGTCGATCAACTGGGCCTGACGCGGAATCTCGGTAAGCGCCGCCGTCTGATCGGCGAGCCGGGCCACGACATCATCCAGTCGGATATTCTGCTCGGTCTTAAGCAACAGCTCCTTAGCCGTTTCCGGCGTCAGCCCCTCGGTCGCGGTGACGCGCTCAAGCGCCGCTGTAAGCGTTCCGATCCGCTCATCCAAGCCGTCGAAGGTGACTTCCAACCGATCCGGATCAAAGCCGGTCACCAAGTCAACCATGTCCTGTTCGAGCTGGGGGACATGCCGCGCCAACAGATGCCGAATTTCCGCCCGGTAACTTGGGCCACCAATGGACACCAGGGCCGCCGCTACCGCGACGAACGCGAACAAAATCGTCACGAATGCCGAAAACCAGCCGCCACGAGACCTACGCGGCGCGGGCTCCCGCGAGCCACTGACGCTCGCGCGTAGACCGCCGGAGGTTGCGCTGCCGCTCGGGCCAGCACCGGAACCGCCCTTGTCGCCGCCGGCGGCCGACCCCGCGGCGGCGGCTGTCGCGGCCGTCTTAGCGTCGGGCGTCGTACCGCCAGGCGCACTGGAACCACCCATGCCAGGGTTGCCCGCGCCCACACTGGGTTCGGTTCGTTCGCTCGCGCGGCTACCAGGATACTGGCTCGCGAGCTTCGAGAGTTCCTCCGGATCAACGTTCGGAAGCCGTGGTCGGTTCGCCATGCGCCTGCCCCTGCATTTCGCCGCTGTCGCGGCCTCGTCCCCTTAAGCCGGGATCGAATTGAACCAGCGTCGGGAACGGATGATCCAGCCCGCGCGCCGCGGACGAATACCTTCCTCCACTATCAGCGCTTTGACCCGGCGACGCGCCTCTTCGGGCGAGACCCGTCCCCTAGTCTTCGCGCGATACATCTCCGCCGCCTGCTCGAACTCACGGCGCGACAGCTTCCGCCCGCTATTCTGGTTCGCCTGCATATTCAGCAGATCGCGCGTCCCTTCGTCGGCGAGTCGCTGAAGCGCCAGATTCTGGTCGTTCACCGTCGCCTGCATAAGGCCATGCGCCTCGTCTAGCGAGAGGTGGAAACGCGCCATGCCTTCCTGCAGCAGCCGCCGCTCATCCTCCAATCGAATGAAGCCGCCGTTCATTCCCTCGATGCGAACCATGTCCGCGAAACGGCGTCTGCTATCTGGATCTGTTGTCATGAACGACTTCTACATATCCGGTGAACGATGAAAACGGGACGCGTCCCGACACGTGCTCATACTCTCGATAGCGGATGGTTCCAATGGATTCGTGCAAAATCCGTCACAGCCATGGAAGCGTACTTCCAACTCACACAACCTTTTAGGCTCGATCACAGGACGACAGACGCGCATACCAAGGTCTTTAACTTACCGCATCGTGGCCGTCTTGGCTGGCGGAAGTGGCGCGGACACCAGCCAATGCGCCCCGACACCACCGAGAACCGCGCCAGCGATCGAGGCCATGCCACCGCCGCCTAGGAAGTCGATCACCAAAGCACCGCCCACGGCACCAATCGCGATCGCCGCCAACTGATCAGTCGACAGCACCACGGTCTGCGTGCCGTCGGCCATCCGGCCAGCGGCCTCGCGCGCGGTGCGCACCATCTCGTTCATCTTCGAGCGCATCTGATCGACCATCGCTTCGAGATTCTCGATCTGCTCGGGCGTCAGGATCGTCTGTCCGCTTGCCCCGTTGCTCGCGGACGGCGCGACCGAGGTTGCTGGTTTATCCGATGTCGCCGCTTGCTGTGCCAGGACATCGGAAACGGAACTCACGAAAAGGCCGATCGCCAGAACCGCAAACACCAAGGCCTTCATGACCGCACTCCCGTGAAAATGTCGATCCACGAAACGTTATAACTCATGGATTTGCGATCACATATTGCATTAGGGGGCCGTCGCCGTCACCTTCTTTCTGGTCCATTTCACTGTATGAATCCAAATGAACCGAGATTCTCCATATGAGATCCTCCCAACCCAAAAAGTGTGCCTCGGATCGGTATCACATGCAATCAGCT
>JABMNR010000229.1 GCA_013203465.1 Alphaproteobacteria bacterium | reverse complement strand
TTACACCGACCGGAAAGAAAAATGAGACAAAACACAGTTATGAGTTGTATATTTTATAACTATGTTTCAAGTAGTTTGTTAGATGAACTTTTGTTATTTTCTTATCCATTATATCTGTAATTACATCTACTATATCCTCATAGGTATTTGGACTTTCCTTTTTAATGTAATGTTTTAACTGACTAAAAAATTCCTCAATTGCGTTTGTTTCTGGATGATAGGGAACAGTATATAACAACTTGTTATGGTCTTCTTCTATCTTTTCTCGTATCAGTTTTGATTTATGTATTACAGCATTATCCATAATTATCAAGTGATTTTTATATTTCTTTGAAATATTATCATTGTAAAACTCTAAAATATCTACTGTTTTTATACCACCTATCCTTTGAGGATATAGTTTCCAAGCAACCACTTTATCAGCACTAATCGCACATAACAAGTTGAACCGTTTATATGGGTATTTGTTCGTTTTCTTCAACACTCTCGTTCCACTTTTACTACGACCATATGTAAGCGTCATATTCAAATAAATAGAACTTTCGTCCATACATATCGTTTTAGAATAATCATATTTCGTATTGAGTGTATTGTAAAAAGTATCTAAATCTTGTTGTTCTTGTCCTTCTCGTTTTTCAGGATAGTATTTACTACGCAATCGTTTTCGTGTAATTTTATTTTTAGAAAGAATATTATGAATGCTTTTATCATTCAAATGTATATTGAACTCTTCCTTTACCAACCGTGATAATTCCCATAATGTAGTTGTATTGTATTTACGAACATAATTCTTTACAAATGTTTCTATCTTTGGTGTGATTTTTAGATTACGATTTTTGCGTGTTTTTCTATTTACATTTCCATCTTTATTATATTGCTTTACCCACCGAGATAATGACTGGTATTTACACTTGAATAATTTACAAGTATCACGCATATCATCTTTACACTCTAAATAATGTTTCACTGCAGTTTCCTTATAATCTTCACTATGATGCGACATAATACATATATATAAAATTATTTAAAAATATTTAGGAATATAATATAAATGGATAATAATAATGATTTAAGAAATGAAAATGATAAATTAAAACAAAGGATAAATGAACTGGAACAACATTTAAAAAAATATACAAATAGTAAAGGTCATAAAGAATACTATGAAAAAAATAAAGAAATAGTTAAGGAAAAAGGGAATATACACTTAAATAAACTCAAAGAAGAAAATCCAGAAAAATTAAAAGAATATAGAAGAAGGGCATATTTGAAACGAAAAGAAAATTTACAAAAAGAAAAAGATAATAAAGATAATTTACTTTAACTAATTATTATGAGTTTAGAAATAACCGATACTTATCGTGGTATTATTAACAATATAGAACATTATATATATTGT
>JABMNR010000067.1 GCA_013203465.1 Alphaproteobacteria bacterium | reverse complement strand
TGATATGTATACCACAATCGCACAGTGCTGGCGTCAAATGAACGGTGCACATGGGAGATCCGGGCTAAAAGCGCTTACGAGAGCAGGGCTGAGCGTATCGACCGAGAACCTATACGTTTCCGCTGATATCTTCGGTCAATTGTTCGTGAGACCTAACCTAGAGTCCATTGTCGGCGAGATGTTTGTAGCAGGTCTAACTCGCCTCACTGGATTCGCGTTTTTGGGTATCGCATATGTACTTCGCTTTAACGCTGAGCGAGCCAAAGAATTCGAATCAACCACCACAATAGCGTTACCAATTGATGAAATAACAATATTACTATCATTAATATTTGAGAACTTAGGTCAGACTTTGGTTAATCAGGCCAAGAGGTGGATTGAAGAAGGTGAGCGTAAGAAGGGCTCTCAAGCCAACCAAATCGCAGACTTCGCTGAAGGCGCAACTAAGCTCATCCCATGGATTGGAGCACCAGCAGCAGTCTTAGCAGAAGTTGGCCGAGAGCAATCGATCGTCGCGGGCGGTGTGGAGTTTGTGTCCGGCAAAATCGGCGAATGGCTCGGGAAACTAGCTAAGCACCTATTCAATAAGTTTCTTCAGCCGAACAGCGTTATTGCTGCGGCGATAAAGCAATCTAAAATTGAAAAAATTGAAAACAGAACGCTCTTAGACGAAATAAATGACGAAGCATTTGCCGATGCGATTGCCACTCCTTACGGATGGGTAACCGGGCAAATTGCCAGCACGTTGTCCAGTGATCAGATTAAAAACTTCATGAATCAGATTATCGCTCTAAAAGGCACCCCATCCGACTCATACGAGCCGGATCAGACTTACCCCTAGGCTCAGCAGCGCGATCGCCGTCAGCCACCGCCGCAGCACCCCGTACCATTCCGGGAAGCCGCCCATCGTCACCGTCCGGCGATCGATCACGAAGGCGGCGCCCAGCCCGACCATCAGGGTGACCAGGGCCGGTGCCGGGTTCATCAGCGCCGCCATCCAGCCAACCAGCGCCGGGGTCACGCTCCAGCCCAGGCGCGGCCACGCCTCGGCCACGGCCTCGCTGCCCTCGGCCAGCACGGCGCCCCAGTGCACCGCGCCGAGGAACGACAGGATGACACAGCCGTAGAATACCTGGGCCTCCAGAGCGAGCCAGGCCCAGTTTGGCTGTGGCAAGGCCCAGAAACCCACGGTCCCGGCGACGAACGGAAGGACACCGGCGAAGCCGAGGGTACCGGCGGGCGGCGGAATGTCGGCGAGGGTGGCCATGGCGGGGTCTTTCGGTCGGAGAGGGCCCGGATCGCGATCACGCGGATGCCGTGGTAATACCCCCACCGGAAACCGCTCGGCAAATCGAGGCCTTAATCAGAGGGGATCAAGCGATGGCGATGGACCTGGGTGGCGCGGCGGCGTTGGTCACCGGCGGCGGCGGCGGGCTGGGTGCCGGAACCGCGCGGGCGCTGGCGGCGCGGGGAGCCAAGGTGGCGGTGCTCGACGTCAACGAGGCACAGGCCCGCGCGGTGGCGAACGAGATCGGCGGGCTGGCGCTGGTCTGCGACGTGACCAGCGGCGCCTCGGCCGAAGCCGCTGTCGCCGCGGCGCGTGCGGCGCATGGCCCGGCCCGGGTGCTGGTAAACTGCGCCGGGATCGCGCCCGCGCAACGCATCGTCGGCCGCGATGGGCCGTTGGCGCTGGACGACTTCCGCCGGGTGATCGAGGTCAACCTGATCGGCACCTTCAACCTGCTGCGGCTGGCGGCGGCGGACATGGCGGCGCTGGAGCCGGACGCCCAGAGTCAGCGCGGGGTCATTGTGTCGACCGCCAGCGTCGCCGCCTTCGAGGGCCAAATCGGCCAGGCCGCCTACGCGGCGTCGAAAGGCGGGGTGCACGCGCTGACCATCGTGGCGGCGCGGGAGTTCGCCCGCAACGGCATCCGCGTCATGACCATCGCGCCCGGTCTGTTCGGCACGCCGATGCTGCTCGGCATGCCGCGGGAGGTGCAGGACAGCCTCGCCGCCCAGGTGCCGTTCCCCTCCCGCTTCGGCACGCCGGACGAGTACGCCGATCTGGTGCTGGCGATCTGCGACAACCCGATGTTGAACGGTGAGACCATCCGGCTCGACGGCGCCATCCGCATGGGGCCGCGGTAAAATTCATTCAGTCGCTTGCGGTCTGCTTGGCCGCCCTGTCGAGAAACATGGCCAGCTCGATGTCGCGGGCGCTCAGGCCGTCCACGTCGTGGGTGGAAAGCGTGACCTCGACCCGGTTGTAGACGTTGAACCATTCCGGATGGTGATCCATGCGGTCGGCCTTCAGCGCCGCCCGGGTCATGAAGCCGAAGGCGGCGTTGAAGGTCTTGAAGGTGAAGGTCTTGGTGATGGCGTCGCGGTCGTCCAACTCGCGCCAGCCCTGCAGCGTGGCCAGAGCGGCCCCCCGGGCATCCCCCGTCAGTTTTTCGACCATCGACGTGTCCTCCCAGAGCTAGATGGCGCAGCTTACCCGTGGCACACGTCCCAGAGAAACACCTCACGCACATCGACCGAGGAGCGCACGACGACACGACCCAGATTATTCTCCGGTCACGCCTTGGCGGAGCGCCGGCCGATTTATCCTTCGGGCTGTTCCCGAAGCTCAGGGTTGATGTCCGTTCGCGTGACCCGACAATGATGCGATGCGGCATAACTACCGTGCGGCGCACGCATTGTCAGCCACCGAACCGCGCGCAACAGCGCTTGATCGCCCCATCATCAAAATGATGTTTGAGAGCTGTTTTGAAGCCCGCACTTTCCCGTTGAGCGTCAACGGGCTAAGACATCGGGATGTGCGCGCAAACGACCCGACCCGACATTCTCTCCCCAACCGTCGACCAGCTCGCGGCGCTGGCCGAGGACGCGTTGTCGAACATACCGGTGCAATTGCTGCAGCCGTTGTCCGGGCTCGCCATCCTGGTCGAGGATTTCCCCGACGAGGAGGTGTGCGAGGCGATGGATTTGGAAACACCGTTCGATCTGCTCGGCCTGTACCAGGGCATGCCGCTCGGCCATCGCTCGACCGGCGAGACCCCGGCCGACCTCGACCGGGTGTTCCTCTACCGCCGACCGATCCTCGACTATTGGATCGAAACCGGCGAGGACCTCTATCAAGTGGTCCGTCATGTCTTGATCCACGAGATCGGCCATCATTACGGCTATACCGACGCCGAGATGGAAGAGCTTGAGCGCCAGGCCGACGAGAACGAGACCAACGCGCCCGCTGGCAGGGCGTAACACTTCGGCTCGACGCTACCACAAACGCGCCAGCAATTCCTCGACATAGGCCGGGACGATTTCGGATAATAAATCAAGTAGTAATGATATAAATCAAAGTCCTGCCCACGCCTGTCGCATAGGATGATTTGCGTCACATTATCGGTGATGACTTTCTTTGTGCTCCGTAGAAAGGAATGTAAAATGAAATCAGTGCCAATGGCTTGTGCCATGTTTGCGCTTGTCCTCACGGGCCCGGCGTTTGCCGACGGTGATCTGAGCCGCGCAAATGTGATCGACGTCCCGATCGAAATGGGAAGCAATGGCGGCAAAATGTATCTGAAGCCAGACCATTTCGAGTTTGTGACTGGACAGGCATACAAGCTTATCGTGACCAACGTGGATAAAATCAAACACGAGTTGGCTCTCAACGAAATGGGCGAGCGGATCTTTACAAGAAAGATTGAGGCCTCTGACGCTAAAGGCAATCTGATCACCGAAGTTAAAGGCTTGATCCGTGAGGTGGAAGTCGGGCCGGGTAAAACGGTTGAATGGTTTATAGTGCCGGTACAGACAACTGGAGGCCCTGTTGAAATTACCTGTGAGATTCCGGGCCATTTGAAAGCCGGCATGCGCGCGAGCGTGGTAATCAAGTAGAAACTTACATTTAGCGAAGGCACTTACTTCCTCTCTGACAATAAATTCGACAGAATAGATCTGCTCTGGAGCAGGTCTGTTCTTGACGGCGGTATCGTTCTCAAAATCTTAGCTTTACCCAATGCCAATAACCGCTCTGGGAGGACGCGACCACCTCAACCCAATCCATCAAATTCGGGAGCTAAACACGCTTGTTGCCCCACAAGAAAACGTGCAATTGCGGCAAGATGCGGAGCGTCAACCAACCATCCTCGATCCGTACCCTGGACCAGATACCGTCGGCGTCGCGGAAGGTGTCGAGGCCCGACTCTTTCGAGATGCCGGCGCCGGTTAGGATGACGATCGGGTCATGCGGGTCAAAATCAGGCATCAGGGGCTCGCTTGCGCTCACGGAGTCACCGGTTGACGCCGGTACAACGGATCGGGATGGTAGCGGCCGACCTCACCGCCCGCCACTCGGAGCGCCGCGCGTGTACCGCATTCTATTCGTTTGTACCGGAAACATCTGCCGCTCGCCCACCGCCGAGGGGGTGGTCCGCCAGATGCTGGAAGAGGCTGGGCTCGGGGACACGATCGTCGTCGATTCCGCCGGCACCTATGACGGTCACGCCGGCCAAACGCCCGACACCCGCGCCCGGATGGCGGCACGGGCGCGTGGCTGGGCTATGGACGGGCTGATCGCCCGGGCGTTCGAGAAAGAGGATTTCGCCGATTTCGACCTGATCCTCGGCATGGATCGCGGCCACGTCCGCCAATTGCGCGCCATGGCGCCGATGGACCACCGCGATCGGGTGCGCCTGTTCCTTGATTTCAGCGACGACCACCAGGGCCAGGATGTGCCCGATCCCTATGGCCGTGAAGCCGAGGATTACCGCCTCGCCCTCGATCTCATCGAGGCCGGGTCACGGGCGCTGGTCGACAAGCTGGTGGCTGAACGCCCCGACCGTTAAGGCTCAGCCGTTACCCTCGCGCCAAAGATCGGCCACGCTGTCGGCATCCGGCAGCCGGTCGAGCAGATAGACCTGCTCCGGAGTGTAGCTCGGTCCGGCGTGGCCGAGCCTGCTGCGGAACAGCGCCACCTCGGTCACCGGGAACGGCTCGACATGGAACGGCATCGCCTGTGCGATCCAGTGGGCGACCGCCGGGCTTGAAATATTGCTCCCAAACCGCGCCAGCGTGACGTGCGGGGTGAACTTGCGGCCTTCCGATGGCACCCCGGCACGCCGAACCGCCGCCTCGACCCGATGATGCACTATGTCGAGTGCCGGGTTCGGCACCACGCCGGCCCACACCGCCGAGGGCCGCCCCCGGCGCTCGAAATGCCCGATCCCGGCAAGCTCGAGGGAGAAGGCCGGTGACCGCACCCCCGTCAGGGCGGCCGCCAGATCCTCGGCCACGCCCTCATCGACCTCACCGACGAACCGCAGGGTCATGTGGGCACTATCCGGATCAACCCAACGCGCGCCATCAAGGCCACACTGCACGGCGGCCAATTGCTCGCGCACCGGCGGTGGCATGGCGAGGGCGATGAACAACCGTCGCATGACAAGCCCTTTCGCTCGGCAGGAACCCGCGTCAGGGACCGGGGTTGGAATGCCGCTTGTGCACCCCTTCGATCGCCTCGATCACCGCATCGGACAGCACAACCTGCACACTGTCGATGTTGGTCTTGAGCTGAGCCATCGTGGTGGCGCCGATGATGTTGGCGGTCAGGAACCGCCTGGTGTTGATGAAAGCCAGCGCCATTTGCGCCGGATCAAGGCCGTGGTCGCGGGCGATACCGACATACTCGACGATCGCCGCTTGCGCGCTGTCGTTCGAGTAGCGGCTGAAATTGTCGGGGAACAGCGTCATGCGGGCGTCCACCGGTTTGCGGCCGTCCAGGTATTTGCCCGAGAGATAGCCGCCGGCCAACGGTGAGTAAGCCAACAGCCCCATATCCTCACGGATCGCCACCTCGGCCGCACCCACCTCGAAGGACCGGTTCAACAGGTTGTAGGGGTTCTGCACCGAGGCTATGCGCGGCAGGCCGGTCTCGCCGGCGATCCGCGCGAAGGTCATCATGCCCCACGGCGTCTCGTTCGACAGCCCGACATAGCGGATCTTGCCCGCCTTCACGAGAGCACCGAGTACCGTCAAGGTCTCGGCGATCGGCGTGGTTTCCTCGTCCTCGACATGGGTGTAGCCGAGTTGGCCAAAACTGTTCACCGACCGCTCCGGCCAATGCAACTGGTAGAGGTCGATGTAGTCGGTGCGTAGGCGCGTCAGGCTGTCCTCGACCGCCTGGGTCAAATGAGGCCGGTCGAGCTTGGGATTGCCGTCGCGCACGTGGCGAAACCGCTCGCCCGGGCCCACCGCCTTGGTCGCCAGGATGACCGCGTCGCGGTTCTTGCGGGCGGCGAACCAGGTGCCGATGATCTCCTCGGTCCGGCCGTAGGTCGCGGGCTTCGGCGGCACCGAATACATCTCGGCGGTGTCGAAGAAATTGATGCCGCGATCCAACGCATAATCCATCTGCTGGTGTCCCTCGGCCTCGGTGTTCTGTTGACCATAGGTCATGGTACCGAGGCAAATCAGGCTGACATCGAGGTCCGTACGGCCGAGCCGGCGGTGCTGCATAGAGGCACTCCTGGAGGAAGGATAGGCGGAAGGTCGACCGCCGCTATACCGAAGCGCGCCCGTCTGTACAACGCCTGGGGGTTCAGCCGGAACGGTTGGTTTTCACCTTGGCGATCAGTGTTTCGACCGATGGCAGGATGCGCTCGACCAGCGTCTCAACACCGACGGCGTTGGGGTGAATGCCGTCCTGTTGGTTCAACTCGGCCCGCGCCGCCACGCCGTCGAGGAAGAACGGGTAGAACACCACGTCGTAGCGCCCGGCCAAATCCGCGAACATCGCCTTGACCGCGACCCCGTACTCACGCCCCATGTTCG
The DNA here is from genome assembly GCA_013203465.1 of Alphaproteobacteria bacterium. GTDB lineage: Bacteria > Pseudomonadota > Alphaproteobacteria > Thalassobaculales > Thalassobaculaceae > JABMNR01. The sequence continues at coordinate 10,503 of JABMNR010000067.1, read as the reverse complement.
GCGGGGCCAGCATACCGGCAAGCAGCGCGGGAATGCCCTGATCCGCCAGCATCGCCAGGATGGCGTCGAGGTTGCGCCGGGTCTCCTCGGTCGGAATGCCGCGCAAGCCGTCATTGGCGCCCAGCTCCAGGATCACCGCGTCCGGCGCCGGCGACAGCGACCAGCCGAGACGCGCCCGCCCACCCGCCGTGGTATCGCCCGACACACCGGCGTTGAGTACACGGACATCATGGCCCCGAGCCTGCAGCGCCGCTTCCAGGACGGTCGGGAACGCGTCCTGCTGCGGCAGGCCATAGCCCGCCATCAACGAGTCGCCGAAACCCAATAGCGTGATCGTCTCGGCCCGCGATACCCCGGTGGGCAAGGTCCATGCGAGAATCAGAACCAGCAACACTCCATTGATCCGCCGGGCCAACGGCCCATATCGGCGGAATGCGTTGAACGCGATTGGACACGAACACATGACCTCTTCCTCGATCGATCGGACGGCCGACCCCATGGTCCGGCTTGCTGGCGTGACCCTCAACCTGAGGAGCGCGGCCGGCGAGGTCAATGTCTTGCGCGGCATCGATCTCGACATCGCCGGCGGCGAGGCGATTGGTTTGGTCGGTCCATCGGGGGCGGGCAAGTCGACGTTGATGATGGTAACCGCCGGATTGGAAAGTCCGACCGGCGGTTCGGTCCGGGTTGCCGGCCGGGAGTTGACCGGCCTGAACGAGGACGCGCTGGCGCGGTTCCGGCGTGACCATGTCGGCATCGTGTTCCAGGCTTTCCGGTTGGTGCCCACCATGACCGCGCTGGAAAACGTCGCCGTGCCGCTGGAGCTGGCCGGGCGCGCCGACGCGTTTGACGTCGCCGGCGAAACGCTGGACCGTGTCGGCCTCGACCATCGTATCACCCACTATCCCGAGCAGCTTTCCGGCGGTGAACAGCAGCGCGTGGCCATCGCCCGCGCCTTCGCCACCCGGCCGCGTCTGCTGTTGGCCGACGAGCCGACCGGCAACCTCGACGGCACCACCGGCGAGACCATCATCGAGTTGTTGTTCGGCCTTGCCCGCGACCATGGCAGCACGTTGATGTTGATCACCCATGACGAGGCCCTGGCCCGGCGCTGCGACCGCATCGTACGGATCGCCGATGGCCGGGTGGCCGGCGATGAGGCCCGCCAGGCCGCCGAATGAGCGGCTCCATGCCTCTGTCTCTGCGGTTCGCGCAGCGTGAACTGCGCACCGGCCTGAAGGGATTCCGCATCTTCCTTGCTTGCCTGGCGCTTGGCGTGGCGGCGATCGCGGCGGTCGGCTCGGTGTCGACCGCGATGCTGACCGGCCTACACGCCGATGCCCGGATACTGCTTGGCGGTGATGTCGAGCTGCGGCTGACCCACCGGACCGCCAGTCCAGAGGCGGTCGCCCACATGGCCGCGTCCGGGCGTCTGTCGACGCTGACCGCCATGCGGGCCATGGGGCGCCGGGTCGATGGCGAGGAACGGTCGTTGGTCGAGTTGAAGGCGGTCGACGATGCCTACCCACTGGTCGGCGCCATCGGGTTGGAACCGGCGATCGACCTCGATGCCGCTCTCGAACGGCGCGACGGCGTCTACGGGGCCGTCGCCGAGGATGGTTTGGCGCAACGCTTGAACATCACGATCGGCGATCGGCTGCTGTTGGGCGATGCCACCCTGGAGCTGCGCGCGCTGATCCGCGACGAGCCGGACCGGCTGGTCAACTTCGCGAGTTTCGGCCCGCGGCTGATGGTGGCCGACGATGTGCTGCCGTCGACCGGTCTGGTCCAGGTCGGCTCGTTGATCCGCTACTATTACCGGCTCGCCCTGCCGCCCGGCGCGGATCACCGTGCGTGGCTGGAGGATCTGGCGGACCGCTTCCCCGATGCTGGGTGGCGTGCCCGTTCGATCGACAACGCCACCCCGGGTTACGACACTTTCGTCGACCGGGTGACGCTGTTTCTCACCCTGGTCGGGCTTACCGCCTTGTTGGTCGGCGGCGTCGGCGTTGCCATGGCGGTCAAAAGCTATCTCGACGGCAAGACCGAGACGGTGGCCACGTTGAAATGTCTCGGCGCACCGGCGGCGCTGGTGTTTCGCACCTACCTGGCCGTGGTGATGGTGCTGGCCGGCGTGGGCACGGTCATCGGACTGGTGGTCGGCGCCGGCGCACCGTGGCTCGCCGCGATCGTGGCCAACCCGCTGCTGCCGTTCGAGCTGCCAACCGGTCTTTATCCGGCGCCCTTGGCTTTGGCGGCGCTGTACGGATTGCTGACAGCGCTTGCTTTCTCGCTTTGGCCGCTTGGGAAAATCGGCCGGATCAAGGCCGCCCAGTTGTTCCGCGCGGCGGTCGTGCCTCTCGGCGGGCGGCCGGCGTTGCCCTATGTCATCGCCACGGCGGCGGCGGTCGGATCACTGGCCATGCTGGCGATCTGGGGATCGGCCGACCGGGCGTTCGCGGCGTGGTTCGTGGTTGGCGCCTTGGGTTCGGTGATTCTGTTTCTGGCGGCGGCGGCGGCGATCATGTGGCTGGCGCGCCGTGTCGGCCGCCCGCGCACGCCGGAGCTGCGGCTGGCGCTCGCCAACCTGCACCGCCCGGGCGCGCCGACACCGGGTGTGGTGTTGGCGCTTGGTTTGGGGCTGACGGTGCTGGTGACCATCGCGCTGATTCAGTCCAATCTGTCGCGGCAAGTCGAGGAACGCATTCCCAAGGCGGCACCGGCTTTCTTCTTCATCGATATTCAGCCGCATCAGGAAGCGGACTTCCGCGCCATCCTGGATCGGATCGGGGGAGAGACCGGCGCCGTCGGAGATATCCGTACGACGCCGATCATCCGGGGCCGCATCACCGCCGTCGACGGCACGTCGGCGGACCAGATCAACGCCAAGGGCTCGGCCTGGGCCTTGCGCGGCGACCGGGGCCTGACCTATGCGGCGAGCCCGCCCGAGAACACCGCGATCGTGGCCGGAAGCTGGTGGCCCGAGGATTACGCCGGCCCGCCGCTGATCTCGTTCGACGAGCACATTGCCGGCGACCTCGGTGTCGGGGTCGGCGACACCATCACCCTGAACATCCTCGGCCGGCCGATCACGGCGCGGATCGCCAATCTGCGCAAGATCGACTGGGGATCGCTGGGCATGAACTTCACCTTCATCTTCGCCCCCGGGACCTTGGAAGCGGCACCCCATAGCGTGATCGCGACGGTGTATCTCGACGATCCGGCGCTTGAGGCACGGGTGCAACGGGCGATCACCGACGCCCTGCCCAACGTGACGGCGATCCGGGTAAGCGACGCCTTGGAAGCGGCGAACCGCATCCTCAGCGCGGTCTCCGTGGCGGTACGCGGAACGGCGGCGGTGACGCTGATCGCCGGCACCCTGGTGCTGGCGGGTGCCGTCGCCGCCGGCCACACCCGCCGCGTGCGTGACTCCGTGATCCTCAAGGTGCTCGGCGCCACTCGGGTGCGGATCATCCGGATCTATTTGATGGAGTATGGGTTGTTGGGACTCGCCACCGCCATGATCGCGGCGGTCATCGGCAGCATCGCCGCCTGGGTGGTTGTCACCTACGTGATGCGGGGTGATTTCGTGTTGGCGGGCGAGGTGGTGGCGTCGACCACCGCTTTGGCCACCGCGATCACGCTCGTCTTCGGGTTCGTGGGTACCTGGCACGCGCTCGGTCAACGGCCCGGGCCGATGCTGCGCAACGAGTAACGCACCACGGCGACCCACTACCATCGGGCGTGTTTACCTTGTTTTAACTATCGTGCGGCAAAGTGCGAGGCACACAACCTTGGTACCGCGCCGTGTCTACGCCATCCACCGTCACCGATCCGCTACTGACCGCACCCGACATACCGCCCAGCGATACGCTGTTGGAAGCGGCGTTCGATGGTGTGTTGACGGCGAAGCCGATTCACGGGACCGGTAGCCGGATCGTCGACCTGCGCTGGACCCACGTGTCGGCCGGCGCCGTGCGGTTTACGAAGCTGCCGGCTAAATTGCTCGTTGGGATGTCTTGCCAGGGGTTGCTGGACAGCTGGCACTTGGACGATGGCCTGTCGCGATTAATCGGTGTCGCGGCCTCTGGGCAGCCGGATCAGGTCGACATTACCGCCGCCGTGGGAACGGAAGCCCGCGCGTTGGCCATTCAAATCATGCCGTACGGCGACGAGATCGCGCTGCTCTGTCGCGATGTTACCGACCAACGCCGCGCCGAGTTCCGTATCCGCGAGTTGGAAGTACAGACGGCGCACGCCGAGCGGCGCTTGGGTGAGGCGCTGGACGCCAGCCCCGATCCCTTCGCCATGTTCGACGCCGACGACCGTCTGGTGCTTTGCAACAAGAGCTGGCTGGCCATGACGTACCGTGAGTCCGCCGACAGCCTGCTGGGCCAATCGGCCGAGGACATCCTACGCGCCGCCGTTACCAAGGGTGTTCTGGGAGTGTGGAATCGCGACGAGATCGAGGCGTTCATCGCCTGGCGCATGGAAAAGCACCGACATCCAACGGGTGAGCCGTTCCAAGTACGGCGGGTCGACGGCCGGGTGTTCATGATCCGTGAGAACCCGTCCCAGGACGGCGGGGTGGTCACCGTCGCTTCCGAGATAACGGAAATCGAGCGTGGGCGAGAGCTTTTGGATCAGGCGCTGGAGTCCGTTGACGAAGCCTTTGCCCTCTATGACCGGAGCGACCGGCTGGTGATCTGGAACTCCAAATTCGCCCATCGCACTGCACCTGTGAAACTCCACAAGGGTATGGACTTCGTAGCGGTTGCCCACGAGGCCGCTCACAACGTCGTGCGTCTGCTGGACATGGACGGCAACCCCATGACCCTCGACGAACGCATCGCCCGCCACTACGCGATGACCACCAGCCTGGAGTTCGAGCGGCATCACCATGATGGCCGTGTTTCGCTGATCCGTGAGCGGCGCCTACCGGATGGGTCGATCGCGCTTACCAGCACCACGGTCACGGAGTTGAAACGCAAGGAAGAGGCTCTACGCGATCAGGTCGTGGCGCTGAAAAGCGCGCGAACGCAAGCCGAGAAACAGGCCGCTCATCTCGCGAAGATGGCCACGCTTCTGACCGCGGAAAAGGAGCGCGCCGAGGCGGCGAACCACACGAAAACCCAGTTCCTGGCCAATATGAGCCATGAGTTGCGTACACCGCTGAACGCGATCCTCGGCTTCTCCGAGATCCTCAAACTCGAGACCTTCGGTCCGATCGGCGTCGATCGCTACCGCGACTATGCCAACGACATTCACGCCAGCGGCGACCATCTGCTCAGCCTGATCAACGACCTGCTCGACATGTCGAAGATCGAGGCCGGCAAGTATCGCCTGCATAAGGAGCCCTATCCGATCGAGAGCATCTTGAGCTCGGTCACTCGGATGATGCAGGGCCGCGTCGACGAGGCGGAACTGCGCCTCCGGATTGACCATGTGGCCCCCGATCTGATGCTGACGGTCGATCCACGAGCGATCAAGCAGGTGCTGATCAACCTGCTGGCCAATGCCATCAAGTTCACCCAACCGGGTGGATTGATCGACGTTGAGGTCGAAACACTCGGCGATGGTGTGTCAATTCAAGTGCGCGATACCGGGATCGGTATGCCCCGTGCGGCGATCCCGCGTCTGCTGAAACCGTTCGAGCAAGCCTACAGCCCCGAGATCAATCCGCATGAGGGCAGCGGTCTCGGCCTGGCTCTCAGCTTGGCGCTGGTCGAGCTTCATGGCGGTACGCTCGCTATCGACAGCAGCGAAGGCGCCGGCACCTGCGTGACGGTCCGCCTGCCGCACTGAGAACCTCACCAACCGTCCCTTGCGGCGGCGCGCGCGGTCCCTATACTCCGCCGCCGTTCCGGGACCGACCGGACAGCGACATTCGCAACGAGGGGACCATGACCGACAGCGTGAACAAGGTCGTCCTCGCCTATTCCGGCTGGCTCGACACCTCGATCATTCTCCGGTGGCTGCAAGACACCTACCATTGCGAGGTGGTGACCTTCACCGCCGATCTCGGCCAAGGCGAGGACATCGAGCCGGCCCGCGAGAAGGCCCGCATGATGGGGGCCACGGAGATCTACATCGAGGATTTGCGCGAGGAGTTCGTGCGCGATTTCGTGTTCCCGATGTTCCGCGCCAACACGCTGTACGAGGGTACCTATCTGCTCGGCACCTCGATCGCCCGGCCGCTGATCGCCAAGCGCCAGATCGAGATCGCCCAGGAGACCGGCGCCGACGCGGTATCCCATGGCGCCACCGGCAAGGGCAACGACCAGGTCCGGTTCGAGCTCGGCTATTACGCGCTGAAGCCGGACATCAAGATCATCGCCCCGTGGCGAGAATGGGATCTGACGTCGCGCACCGCCCTGCTCGACTTCGCCGAAAAGCACCAGATCCCGATCGCCAAGGACAAGCGCGGCGACGCGCCGTTCTCGGTCGACGCCAACCTGCTGCACGCCTCCTCCGAAGGCAAGGTGCTGGAGGACCCGTGGGCCGAGGCCGGCGACTACATCTGGTCGCGCACCATCGCTCCGGAAGACGCTCCCGACGCGCCGACCTATATCGAGGTCGGGTTCGAGAAGGGCGACGCGGTGTTGATCGACGGCGCACGGCTGAGCCCGGCGACCCTCCTCACCGCGCTGAACGAGTACGGCCGCGCCAACGGCATCGGCCGGCTCGACTTGGTGGAGAACCGCTTCGTCGGCATGAAGAACCGCGGGCTGTACGAAACCCCGGGCGGCACCATCCTGCACGTCGCCCACCGGGCGGTGGAGAGCGTGACCCTGGATCGCGAGATGGGCCATCTCAAGGACGAGCTGATGCCGCGCTACGCCAAGCTGATTTACAACGGCTTCTGGTTCGCGCCGGAACGGCTGATGCTGCAGGCCGCCATCGACTACAGCCAACAGGACGTCAGCGGCACGGTGCGGCTCAAGCTGTACAAGGGCAACACGACCGTGGTCGGCCGCAAGGCGGAGAAAAGTCTGTATTCGGCCGACTGGGTGACCTTCGAGGAAAGCGCGGTGGCCGACTACGACCACAAGGATGCCGAGGGCTTCATCAAGCTGAACGCCCTACGCCTGCGCCTGAAGAAGATTCTGCAGGGGTAGGTAGGACGCGGCGGGCTCCCTACCCGCCCCAGGTGCGCTCCAGCACGCCGACCCAGTTGCGCCAGCACAGCTTTTCCATCAAGCCGGCGTCGACCCCGTGCGCCCGCATCGCCTCACGCAGGGCCGGCAGGCCGGCGGCGCTGCCGATATCCTTGGGGATGACCGCGCCGTCGAAGTCGGAGCCGAAGCCGACACCGTCCTCGCCCACCTGCTCCAGCAGATGGTCGAGATGGCGCATCACCACGTCGAGGCTGGTGTCGGCGTCCATCTGGCCGTCGGGTCGCAGGAAACAGGTCGCGAAGTTGATGCCGACCATGCCGCCGCTGTCGCGGATGGCGGCGAGCTGACGATCGGTCAGATTGCGGGTGCTGGGGCATAGGGCATGGGCGTTCGAGTGGGTGGCGATCAACGGCGCGGTGCTCAGCGCCGCCACATCCCAGAACCCCTTCTCGTTCAGGTGCGACAGGTCGATCACGATGCCCTTGGCGTTGCACACCCGCACCAGCTCCTTGCCGAGATCGGTCAAGCCGGGACCGGTATCCGGGCTGCCGGGATAGCGGAACGGCACGCCGTGGGCGAAGGCGGTCGGCCGGCTCCACACCGGGCCGATCGAGCGTAACCCGGCTTCGTACAGCACCTCGAGCGAGCGGAATTCCGCATCGATGGTCTCGGCCCCCTCGATGTGCAGCACCGTGGCCAAGCTCCCGGTCTCCAGACAACGGCGGATGTCGGCGGCGGTGCGGCAGACCGTGACCGCGTCCTGGGACGCCTGCTCGATCTTGAACAGGATACCCGCCATCTCCAGCGCCACCGGCAGGGCGTCGCCGACCGACAACGGCTCCGGCAGCGGCACGTCGTAGCTCTCGCCCACCATGTCGCTGAACCTCAGGCCAGGGCCCGTCGTCGACGGCACGAACACCGCGAACAACCCACCGCCGAAGCCGCCTGCCCGCATGCGCGGCAAGTCCAGATGACCGGCGCCGTCACCCGCGATGAATTGGGTTTCGACGCCGGCCACACCCTTCTTGAACAGGCGCAACAGAACGTCGTTATGACCGTCGAAGATCGGCGGGACCGTCAGATCGATTGTCATGGGTGATTATGCCGCGCTGAGTGAAGGTCGAAATACTTTTAGCACTACGGCGATGGCAGGATAGGGTTTCCTTACAGCCCCGGATGCGGCCACACTCCGGCGTAGAACGGATGCGCGCCGTACAGCGCCGCCCACACCGCCAAGCCAAGCAACAACCGCCACCAGCCGATGCCAGCGAGGTCGAGCTTGACCCGCCGCTCGGCCACCGCGCGGAACGGCAGGATCGAGGTGGTCAGCGCGACCGGCCCCCAAGCGGCGCCCATCCGGCGCTGCATCTTGGCGTCGAGCGCCGGCATGCCGGCGAAGGCCAGTACGGTCACGCCGCCGAACAGCACGATCGCGGCGAGGTCGCCGTTGGTCGCGAGGTGCCCCAAACCCCACAGCCCCACACCCCACAGGAACGGGTGCCGGGTGATAGTCAAAACGCCCTTCACCGCGTTCGGCTCCCGTGCCACCGCCACGCCGCCAACCGCCGTCGGGCTGCGGGTGGTGATGCCGGCGACCAGCAGGACCACCGCGACCGGCATCAGGATGTTGGGTACCCAGCGGGTGGCCGGCCCCGGCTCCCACACCGGGATGGCGGGTGCCGCGCCATAAGCGGTTATGGTCCACGCGAGCGTCGCCAACATCAGCAGCGAGTACAGACCGAGAAACCGCTGCTCACCGATCGCGGCGGCCAGCGGATCGCGGACCGGCCGGGAGGACAGCACGAAATGCCCGCCGACGAACAACACAACCCCCAGGATCACCCCATCGATGGTTCCCAACATGCTCCGCCTCCTGGTCTCTGCTACCGTGTCCAGATACATGAACGTGGAGAGCATATGGGCATGCCACCTGATCCCGCAAAACCCGACCCCGCAAAACCCGGCCCCGCGATCCGCGATCCGGAAGCGCTGAAACCGATCATCCTGAAGCTCTGCGCCGGGTCCGGCCGGGCCCGCTCGATCGACCCGACCGCCGCCGCCCGCGCCGCCGGCGGTGATCCAACCGACGGCATTACCTGGCGCGTCGTGGTGCGTGCCGTGCGGCAAGCGGCGGCCGAACTGGTCGACGACGGCAAGCTCCAGGTCCTGCGCAAGGGCAAACCGGTCGATATCCGCACGGTGAAGGGAGTGATCCGGCTGGCGCTGCCGGATGGGGAGCCGTGATACCCTCGGGTGGCGCACGTCGCCTCGTCGTGGCGACCGCGCAGTGCCGTATCGACCCTGACCCCAGTCGTAACGCCGCCACGATCCGCCGTATCGTGAAACACGCCGCCGCCCGCGGGGCGCGGCTGGTTCATCTGCCGGAAGGTGCGCTCTCAGGCTATGCCAAGGCGCAAATCCCGTCTTGGGACGCTGTCGACTTCGATGCGGTTCGCCGTGCACTCCAGCGGATTGCCGAGGACGCGCAACGGCTCGGCCTCTGGGTCGTGGTCGGGTCAGCCCACCCGCTGACGCCGCCAAACCGCCCGCACAACGCGCTCTATGTGATCGCCGACGATGGCCGGATTGCCGGGCGCTACGACAAGCGCCTCTGCTCCAATAGCGAGATCAACGACTGGTACACCCCCGGGTTCGAGCCTTATGTGTTCGAGGTCGATGGCGTCCGGGTTGGATGCGCGCTGTGCATCGAGATCCGTTTCCCCGAGATTTTTCTCGAAGCCGCACATCTTGGGGTCGAGGTGATGCTGGTCTCGTCCTATTCCGACGACCCGATCGACCCGCTCCTGGCCCGCGCCCACGCGGCGATGAACACCCTGTGGGTCAGTTATTGCGTGCCGGCTAACACCAGCGGGGCGGGCGCCAGCCGGATGGTTGGACCCGACGGCCACGAACTCGCCCGGTGTGCCGCCACCCGCCCACAAACCATCGTCACGGCCGTCGATCCCGGCGACGCTAAGTGGGAGATACCACTCCGCCGGGCCAAGCCCTGGCGGGCAGCGGCGCGTGACGATCGAATCTACGAAACCAAGCGGGTCGATGATCCGCGCAGCCGGGACAAGACCGCAACCTAGCTACATCGCCGGGACCGCGATCCCGCGCCGACGGCACGCCGCCTCGACCGTGTTGCGCAGCAGGCAGGCGATGGTCATCGGCCCGACCCCGCCCGGGACCGGGGTAATCGCGCCCGCGACCTCGGCGGCGGAGGCGAAGTCGACATCGCCGACGAGACCCGCATCGGTGCGGTTGATGCCGACGTCGATGACCGTCGCGCCGGGTTTCAGCCAGTCGCCCTTGACCATCTCCGGCCGCCCGACCGCCGCCACGACGATGTCGGCGCGGCGCACGACGTCGGGCAGGTCGCGCG
>JABMNR010000066.1 GCA_013203465.1 Alphaproteobacteria bacterium | reverse complement strand
GCACCCGTAGCTCAGCTGGATAGAGCGCTGCCCTCCGAAGGCAGAGGTCACTGGTTCGAATCCAGTCGGGTGCACCAACAAAATCAAGGGGTTAGCCAGCTTCGGCCCCTTCCATGTCTAGCAGCAGTCACCAAAGAGTCCCCGGAGACGGTCACCGGTCGGCGAATTCTTCGCCCATTACCACGCCTTGACGGGGCGGCATCGGGATCGAGGTGCCGATCCATTCGGCATCGACACCGCCAAGTGCTCGATACGCTTCGCGGGCGTGCATCATCAGGGCATGGCGAAGCGAACTGTCGACGAAGCTGATGGCGCGTCGGACGCTCTCCGGTCCTTCGAGCTTCGGCGGCCAGACGGTCAGGCCGTTTTTCGGCGTCCGCACCAAGGCGCAGCCCTGCAAAGACAGGCCGTTTGCCTCGCAGTCGAAATACGCCAGGACGGTGCTGCCGCCCCGGTTCGGTTTTGGGTTGCTGACCCGGTTCAAGCCGAGGATGGTCACTGTGTTCATAGCCTTTGCTCCTAGATGAACAGAAATCCTTCGGGCCGTTGCGTCTCATAGAGGGACGGCCCCGTTTCATTGGCGAGGATGCGGCCGATCGCCATTGCCGAGGCCACGGCGCCGTCGATCCGGCCTCGCGCCTTTTCCTTGGTGAACTTCTCGTTCTCGGCGGCATCCTTTTCGGCGATGACATTGCCGAAGCACATGCGCAGGATCGGATTGGCGCCATGGCGGAAGTCGCCCGATAGGATCGCGCGCTTCAGCTCTTTGACCGGCGCCGCCATCGAGGCGAAGCCCTGGCCGAACTGATTGATGGTGAAACCCTCTTCCTGAAGGCTTGTATTGACGGCGGTCGAGTTCCAGCGGTCGATGGCGATTTCCTGCACGCCGAAGCGTTCGCCCAACTCGACGACGTGCGCCACGATCGCAGCATGATCGACAACATTGCCGGGGGTGACTGTCAGGAAGCCCGCTTCCTTCCAGCGCACATAGTCGGCCCGGTCCTTCTCGCTCTTCCGAGTCAGGTTCGCCTCGGGCAGGAAGAACATCGGCAGCACGTCATAGCGCCGGCTTTCACCATCACCGTCTGGAAAGACAGCCACGACGGCCGTCAGATCCTCGACGCTCGACAAATCAACGCCGACCCAACAGGGACGGCCCATAAGACTGTCGGCCGGCGTCATTTCCGCCGCCTGGTCATAGACTTCGAGCGCCAGCCAGGGATTGGCCGCACCTTCTTGCCACTGGTCCAGATGGAACCGACGAAAGTCTGCAATCTCGGACGGGAAGTGTTCGATACGCCGTGCCTTGATCCGCAGCTCTTCGAGAGAGCAGAAGCCGGCGGCTATGGCAGGATTGGCCGTGTGCCAGGCGCTTTCGTCGCGCCAGTCAGCCTCCGGTGGCGCGGCAAAGATGATCGGCGCGAAGGAAGGGTCGATCACCTCGCCGATCGCTACCTTGTGCGAGTACTGCCACAAGTCCCACGCCAAGCCGCCCTGACCTTCGCCGGCAGTCGAGATGATGATCGTCAGCGGATGCGAGCGCTTCACCATGGAGTCCGTCACGACCTTGAAGAGCTTTCTGCCTTCAGCGGTCGGCCATGCATGAACCTCGTCAGCGAGGAAGAAGGAAACGTTGAGGCCGTGCTTCGAATAGGCTTCGTGTGAGATGGCCTTCAGCGTGCTCTTCGTCTTCGGATGACCGATCGTCTTGCGGCTTTCGATCGGGCGTGTCCGGCCGGCTAGAACGTCATCCTGAAGCACCATCTGGTGTGCACTGTTGAAGGCGATGCTCGCATTTTCGCGATCGGCGGCAGCCATCACGACCTGGCCGCCGGCTTCGGCTTCCGGCCCCATGAAATGAGCCAGGCCGAGGGCCGAGGCGAGCGTGGTCTTGGCATTGCCGCGCGGTATCCAAATGCAAGCCATGCGAACCTGACGATCGCCGGCTTCGGTGCTTGGACCGTAGATGCGGCGGACGATTGCTTCCTGAAATCCATGCAGGTTGAATTGCTGGCCGGCAAAGTCGCCCTCCCAGAGCTTCAGCCGTCGCACGAAGCGACAGATGCGATCGGCGCGGCCGGTGGGATCGGGGTAGAGCGCCGGATCAGGCGAGAAGATCGGAGTCCCATTCGCCATCCTTTTTTCCTTCCTCTTGTGCTTTCGCACCGCGACGATGCGGGGTCAGCCCCAGCTCGGCGGCGAGCAGCCTTGCTTCGCGCATGGCTGCAAACATGGTCTTCATCCTCGCCGGGGATTGCCCCACGGTCTGGCTTCCAAAGAGAGAGCTTTCGACGACTTCGGGTTGAGAGCAGTCGCGGACTATGCCGACCGCAACGCAGTAGCTTTCGAGGGTCGCCATGGTGTCGGGAGCGAGCAACTTCCGCTCGTGCAGAAGCGGCGCAACACGCCGCCATTCTGCTTTCGCCGAGTCCGACAGCCAGGCGGTCGGGCCAGGGCAGCGGTTCGGCATAACGTTGCCTTCGACGACGGTCAGCTTCGGTTTCCGGCCTTTCATTTCTCAAAAAACTCCCAATTTCCACGTTGTTGCGCGCGAGATTAGACCGCCGGTCCGGGCCGGATCGGTCAGAATTCGAAACCTCCCCCTGGCCTCGATGCGACCGGGTTGCCGAAGCCGCCATCCTCGCGAACCGTCTTCCGGCCGTGGCACGAAGCGCACATCGGCTGCCAGTTAGACCGCGACCAGAAGAGCCGACGATCGCCACGATGCGGCTGCACATGGTCGACCAGCGAGGCAGGGGAACCGCAGGACACACATTGAGGATGCGCCGCGAGATAGGCTTTGCTCTCGCGCTCCCACTTCCCGTCATATCCGCGCTGCCGAGCCGAGGGTCGACGTGCATCAGCCGCAGCCTTGAACGCTGCCGAGCAGATCGGGCAGCGTGATCCCTGATAGGGAGCGTGGCCGCGTGGACAGTGTTTCGGTGCTGACCAAGGCATCGCGTCATCCGCTCGCCGTGGTGTGAAGCTCAAGACCTTCCTGTCGGCCCAGCTCCCGCACCTCGTGGATATTGTGCTCGCGTTCGTCATAGATGACGCGGTGAACCACGGTGATCCCATCAACCCATCGAAGCCGAAAGATCACCTTCCGTTCAGAGTTGATCCCGCCATAGGCAAAGAACTCTCGACCGCTCTCTTGCTTCACCTCGGCCCAGAACGTGCCAACATCAGTCCACACTTCTCCGTAGCCGCCATAATCGTCAAAGATATACTCGACGCCTTGAAGCGTGATCCGCCGATCAAGGTCACCCGCACGCATGGTCAGAAGCTCCAGGCGCGATAGTCGCGGATCAGGTCTTCGTATCCGTGTGGCGTCTCGGTGATGAAGCCGGAACCGAGCACGACGCTTTCGCGGTGCTCGTAGAGGTGTCCGACATGCATGGCGATGGCGGTGCGCAAAGGCTCGGGAACATCGCCGGCATTCTCGCCGAAGCCGGCCGTGAACTCGACGAAGACGCTTCCCGGTTGATCGGTGCTCGGCCAGGAGCGGCCACGGGCGGGACGGATGCGGGCGCCGTCGAGCGTGCCAAGCCCGGTCACCCGATAGTTGCCCGCCTCGATGTCGACTTCGGTGCCGGCAGCCGTCTCATACGCGATGCGGTCGACCGAGATGCAAGGCGGCAGCGGCAAGGTGATCTCGGCGGGGAAGCGGTCGAGCACCAGCCGCCAGGACTGAGCGATCAGGCAACGGCCGAGAAGTCCGGCGCGGCCGTCCAGCTTGGCAACGGCGGTGCCGATGAAGCCCGCGATCCGCGTATCCTCTTCGTCATGGTCGACGTGAATGTGCAACTTGACCTCGGCGAGCGTCACCGGGTCGGTGTCGGGAGGGGAGAGCGGAACGAGCGGCATCGGGCGTCACCAGATTTGAAGGGATGGGCCAGCCAAGGCGCACTCGACGCCCCGGCCGGCGGGGTTGATCAGGCCACCGGCTTCGTGCGGGCGTGGCCCTTGATGACGGTGGCGGCGATCGGCGTGCCGGCGCCGTGCGTCCCGCCGAAGTCAGCGAGCAGCTTCAGATACCGCTTGTCGCCGACATAGCCGACGCGGGTCACGGATGCGGCGGCATGGGCCGTCTTCAGCGCCAGCACGATGCCGCTGGCGACGCCGGCAACGCCGAGAAGGTCTTCGTCGGTAACCGCCTCATAGGTCGCGTCGTCGTCGCTATGGGTGACGACGAATTCGATCTTGTTCGTGCCCGTGAAGGTGATGCCTCCGACGCCAACCTGAATGGCGATCTCGGCCGCGTCGAAGCCGAGAAGGTCGACGGCGCCGGGCGTGTTGTCGGCCGAGTAGACGGCCGGCGGGATCGCCTCGACGATGCCGAGATTGTGGTGAATGTCGCGCATGTTCGTCTTTCTCCGGTGTTACAAGTGCTACAGGTGTTACGGACCAAGCAACCTATTGAAAAATATGGATTATCCGTGCCATTGACCTGTAACACCGCCGGAAATCCGGGGTGTTACAGGTGTTACAGGCTTCAGCTCGTCGCCATCTTCAGCTTCTTGATGGCCTCGCCGAGCACGATGCCGCCGCCGACCCGGCGCCGCGCGTGGAAGCGGACAAGCCCCTTCGTCGCGACGCTGTAGGGGTCGCGCATCACCGACAGGGACACCCGGTCATAGATGCGGTAGGCGGTCGCGAAGTCGCCGAAGGCGATCGGGAAGGTGCCGGACGCCACGTCGGGCATGTCGACCGCTTCCACGACGGGGCGGCCCAGCAGGGTTTCCGGCTGGCCCGCCTGGTAGCTCGGCTGCCAGAGATAGTTGCCCTGGCCGTCCTTCAGCTTGCGCACGGTGGCGAGCGTGGTGCCGTTCATCATCCACGAGCTGCGGTTGCGGTAGAAGGCCGGCAGCGAATACATGAAGCTGATCAGGGCATCCGCGCCGAGAGTGGTCGCATGGCCGTTGACGCCGATGCCCACGCTGGCGTCGGCCATGAAGCCCATGGGCTTCTTCACGCCGTCGCCGTTGATGAAGGCGACGCCTTCGATGCGGCCGAACTCTTCGGCCAGGTCGGCGGACACTTCCGACTCGATGTTGACCGCGGCGTCTTCGAGAAGCCGAAGCGACACGTCCACATAGCAGGCGATTTCGTGCACCGGGATTTCGACCTGGCCATAGGTCGAGCCGGTTTCTTCCCGGTCCTCGGTCTCGCCGACCCAATGGGCGGTCGGGCGCCCGGTGCGCTTCGGCAGGATCACCGAACCGGAAGAGGTCGAGCCGACCTTCGCGGCCTGGCGCACGGGCGAGAACTCGACGATGCCCTTGACCACCTGGGCAACGAAGTCGGCCGGAGCGAGATAGCCGCCGGCGGTGTCGTCGGCGACCCGGAGCGCCTTCACCTCGTCGGCGCCGAGGGCTTCGCGGCCCTGGCGAAGGAAGCCGACGAATGCCTTGGTCTCGATCTTTTCGGGCGTGGCCTTCGTCTCGACGGTGGCGCCGGGGCGGTTGAGCTTGGCTTCGATCCGGTCGGCTACCGATTTCACGGAACCGACCTTCTCTTCCACGGCCTTCAGGCGAGTGTCGAGGCCGGCGACATTTTCTTCCAGCCCGGTCACGCGATCGTCGACGGTCGGCGTCTCGTTGCCCGGTTCGCCGCCGGGCGCGGTTTCTTTCTTTTCCATGGTCTTCCTCTTCAAGATTGCCGCGCCCTTCGCGGCAGGGTTTCCGGCCGGAGCCGACTTCACCGAAAGCACGCGCGCCCGGCTCGACGCGGGGCGTCGGACCAGGCTGACTTCGTGCAGCTCGATTTCATGGAGGGTGCGCGCGCCGTCCTGGCCGCGCTCGGCGTTCACGGCGCGATAGCCGATGCTCAAGCCGTCGATCTTGCCGGCCCGCACCGCCTCATACGCATCCCGGCCTTCCGGGGTGTCGAGGTCGAGCCGGCCTTTGACGCGAAGCCCCAGCTCGTCTTCTTCGATTTCAAGCCACTGGCCGACCGGATCGCCTTTGTGTTCGCGAAGCATGGCCGGCATGGTGTCGGCGGCATCATGGGCGGCGAGGGTCGCACCGAAGGCGCCGGCCTCGATCACGTCGTTGACGTAATCCGCCGGCTTGCCGAAGAGCGACGCATAGCCGGACACCAGCCCGGCTTCGCCCGTCGCGAACTTCACTTCGAGGGTGAGCTGTTCCATCACGCGACCCCCGGCTTGCTTGCGTCTTCGGTGTTCATCGGCAGCCGGAACTGGTCGCCGCCGGCATAGGGCGCGCGGTTTTCCATGGTGCGGACTTCGTTCGGATTGAGGATGCCGTTGGTGACCGCCTTGGCGTAGGCGTCGAACCGGGCAGCCAGGTCGGCCCGCGCCAGATCGTCGGTCAGGAATTCGGCATGGTAGCCGGCGCGCTCTTCCGGCGTGAGCAGGGCGCGGCGGATCGCGCCTTCCCAGCACTTCAGATGCGGCAGCAGGGTCAGGCTGAGGAACTGTTGCCCCATGCTCTCGGCATTGGCATGGGTGGTGCGCTCAAGCTCCTGAAGCAGGTGAAGCGGCACGCGGAAGCCGCGTGCGATCTCGGCGACCTGGTGCCGGCGCATTTCGAGGAATTGCAGGTCGACGCTGGTGAACTGTATCGGCTCGAATTCCATGCCGTCTTCGAGCACCAGCGTCTTGCCGCTGTTGGCGCCGCCGGTATGCGAGGCGTTGAAGCTGTCGCGGAGCCGCTTCGCCAGCTCGGGGCCGACCATCTTGCCGTATTTGAAGACACCGCTCGGCCGGGCGCCGTTGCCGAAGAGACGGCTGCCGTGCTCTTCCATCGCGAGCGCCAGGCCGATCGCTTCCTTCATCTGCATGATCGGCGACAGGCCGACATGCGGCGAGGTGCCGAGGCCCTTCAGGTGGAAGATGTCGGTGCGGTCGTATTCGCGCTGCGATCCGTCGTCGGCCGTGACCTTGTAGCTGGGTTCCAGCGTCACGGGATCGACCTTCACCTCGACGGCGGTCGAGGGGATCGGGATCAGCTCGAAGAGCTTGCCGTCAGCCCGATTGATGAAGGCGAAGGCGTTGCCGTGCAGGCAAAGCGCCGTCTGCATGAACAGGCGGAAGTCGTATGCCGAGGTCCAGTCGTTGGCCTGGTCGTGCAGCAACTCATAGAGCGGATGATCGGAAGCGCGTTCCTTGCCGCCGTCGTCGGTCCGGCGATACAGCATCAAGGGGAGCTGGGCGACGCTCTCGGCGATCACCTTTACGCTGGCATAGACGGTCGGACAGCGCATGGCTGTGGCCGGCGTCACGACGCTTCCCGATGCGGTCGGGCTCGATCCGAACAACGCCAGAAGCTCCGACGAAGGGTTCGCCAGAGTGGACTTTGTTTCCGATCGGAAGATGTTTCTTATCTGCTTGAACATTTGCCGCCTTGCGCGTTTGCAAGGGCAAGATCATGTTGCCGGCAGCGAAATGGAATTGAATTCGGAACGCGCTGAGATGTTAGTATTGCTGGGTTTTTCGTGAATATTCGTGCGAATTCACGGCGACTATGAAGCCAACTTCTTCTTCTCGTCGATTTCGATCCTGGCCCGCCTTTCGGCCTCGCGACGCGGAAGTCCGCCGTCATATTCGAGGATCGCGGCGCGCTCGTCGAAGGCGGCTTGCCAGTCATCTTCGCACCATGGCGGTTCGGGGTCGGGGACGGATGCCCCGACCTTCCTGGCGAACGTGGTGAAGCGCGCGAGGTCCGGCATCGGCCCGTCAGTCGAGCAGCCCGGCCGGCTCGGCCGGAGCGGCGTCGCCGAGGATGCCGGCGCCGATCACATAGCACCGCACCGGATTGGAGAAGCCCGGCAGACGCTGCAGCTTCTGCAGCTTACCGCTGCTATCGGCGACGATCAGCCCACGGGCTTGAAGCACCTTTGCCACGCGCATGGCGTCGAGGCCGGTGCACACCTCCGATTTCCATGCCTCGGGCAGCACCAGATATTCGATGCCGCCATGGTCGGCGCGCCGCCGGAAGCCGACGCGGTTGGTGATCCGATACTCGATCGGCCCGCCGAAATTGTCGCGCGGCGCCAGTTCTCCCATCGGCTCGAACCGCGACGAGCCGTGCATTTCGATGAAGCGGCGGACGGCCGCGACCGCCTCGCGATCTTCGGATGACTCGATGCCCCCGCGCGTGTCGAGCCATGCCGCGAAGCACTTCGCTGCCGCCCTGGTCGCCTCGCCGGGCTGCCACGGCAGCACACCGAACGCCGTCGCCATCTCGCCCCCGGCCGCGACCAGGCCGAAGCGGGCGGCAACACGGCTGACCTGGCCGTCTGCCCCTTTCGGGCAATTCTCGGCGAGGAATTCGTCACGGAAGCCCATCACGGTCGGGGCGATCGCGTCGAAGTCCTTCACCAGCAATTCGAGGAAGGCGCCGGACGCAAGGCCGTAGTGCTCGCCGGATGCCATCTTCAGATGGCGGGCGAAGGCGTCGGCCGAGGGGAAGCCGTGCAATGTCTCGAAGAGGCCATGGCCGGCGCCGGCATCGGCGGGAATGTCGACGATGCGGACTTCCTGCCCGGCGGCGACGCGACGGCCCCGACCTTCCTCGGCGATCTTGTCGGCCAGGCTCATTTCGCCCGACGACAGGAAGAGGATGCGCCACTCGGCCGGCGGGCGCGCCTCGCCGTGGCGGTTTGCGCGCGCCTTGCCGACGCCGTTCGCCAGCATGTAGGCAATCTGGCCGGCTTCCTTCGCGTCGACCTGGCCCAGCTCGTCGAGGCAGAGAAGCGCGTCGCAATGGATCGCGGCGACGCTCTCGATGCCGTTCGCCGTGGCGCGCCATGTGCGGATGAAGCCGCGAATGCCGCCGCCGCCCCACACCGAACCCCCGACGACGAGCGCCGTGGTCTTGCCGGTCGACGAGCCGCCCCTGAAATGGAAGCCGCCCGACTCCGAGCTTGTCGGATAGAGCAGCGGCCCGGCGAAGGCGGTCGACAAGGCCAGCGCCAGGCGCGAATTGCCGATGGCGTAGCGGGCGACGTTCTCTTGCCACCCGGTCAATGTCCCGCTTTCGCGATATGCGTGGTCGATCGCGCCCGCCGTCTGAATGATATAGCGCTCACCCATTGTCCTGGCCTCCTACGGTGCCGTTGAAGCGCACATAACCCTTGCCCTGCCAGCCGAGCCGGCCGACGCAGCGCGCCCGCTCGTCGGGGCGGGCCGTGGCGATATATTCGTGCAGCGCATCGCGCGGCGCGCGGCCGGGTGCGATGACCAGGCCGAGGGAGAAGAGCCGTTCGCGATAGGCCGTGCCGTCGCCGGCCAGCATCGACATGGGCATGGCCCATTGCTTCACGCGGCCGTCGCGGTCGACCAGACGAAGCAGCCGGCCCCATTCCTCGCCGTCCGCGCTGCGCGTCTCGGCGATCACCTCGAGGCGGGAGCAGAACCAGCGCCATTCGACGCGGATCACGCCCGTCTCTTTGTCGGATTTCTCGATCCGCCGCTCGACGCCGTTCCACGCCAGCCGGAACGGCCAGCCATCGGGCGCCGCTTCCGGGGTCGGTTCGGGCTTCGCCTCGCCGCGCGCCTCGGCGTCGAGGTAGGGGGTGAAGAAGCCGGTATCGATCTTGACCGCCGCGACGGCCGGTTCCGTCCAGCCCTCTTCGATCGCGTCGGCCAAATCCCAACCGTCCGGCAACGGCCCGTCGCGCTCGATCTTCTCACCGTCGCGCCATATCCATGTGCCGAGGCGATCGGGACGAAGGTGGAGCACTTGCTTCGCGCCGGCAGCGCGCGCCAGCTCGCACACCTTGTCGGCGAAGTCCTGACCCGGATGGAGCGGCTTGCCCTTGTCGTTGGTCCGGCCCGGCTCGTCGAAGTCGGTGGCGATCACCACGACACGGCCGGCGCAAGGGCCAAAGTCGGTCAGATGCGGCGACTTCGCGCCATGGGCCGGCGTGGTCGCCACCATGTCGGGAAAGAGGATCGAAGCCGCATCGCGCGTCTTCTCCCCTTCGCAGATAAGCACGGGCGCATCGGCTCGGCCGAGGATGCCCGGCAGATCGAAGAGAGGGCGGGGCGAAGGGATGCCCTTCGAGCGCCAGGCCCGCTTGCCATTGCCGAGGTCGCAATAGGTGACCGGCAGGACTTCCTTGTCCTTCTGACCCTCGGCGTTGGTGAAATCCCAGCGGCAGACATAGCCGACCAGGTGGCCGGCGGCATCGTGATAGGGCCATGCGCGGCCCGGCTCGCCGTGCTTCGGATGCTTGAATTGCAGCACGGGCGTATCGGCGGGGACCGGAACGATCGGTGTCTTGCTCGGCGTCGCCTTTTTCGGGCTGCCGGCCTTTGCCGCCTCTTCCGGGGTCAAGGGGGAGAACATCGGGTCGCCGTCCATCAGCGGACCCCCAGCATGTCGGCGAGACTGCGCGCCGCCTCTGCCTGCCCTGTGTTCGCGAGATAGGCGGCAAGGCTCACCACGTCGCCGCCGCGATCGTCGGTCGCAAAGTCGGCCCACTTGCCGGAATTCATGTTGACGCGGAAACTGCCTGGCCGGCGATCGGCACGGCGAGGATTGCGGGCAACCCACTCATGGCCTTCGCGGCGACCGTCCGGCAGCCACCGCGACAAGAGCGTCGGCAGCGCCGAAAGGGCGGCAGCATTGATGCGCTCGAAGTCGAGCCTGGCGGGCGGGGTATGACGCATGATCAGGCCGCGTCACCCGTGTCCGACGAGCTGCGCATGATCGTGCCGAGGCGATCCGCCGCCCAGCGGTCCAGCTCGCCGACCGGATAGAGCGGGGTGCGCAGCGACTTCTGGTAGCCCGGCCCGCCGCCGGTCGAGGCCCACTTCGCGAGCGTAGCCGGCGCCACCTCGATCCCGTGCACCAGCTTCAGATACTCGGCCGCTTCCCAACGGCGAAGGCGCGGCTTGCGCAGAGCCTGCGGCAGGGTAGCCGGGGGCGTTCCCTCCGAAGAGGGTTGAGAAATTTCGGTCATCTTTCGTCCTTTCGAGCTATTCGCCGATCACGGGCAGGTTGAGCGCCCTCCGCATCGCAGTCCGCATCGCCAACGTGACGTTGACGCTGGTCTTCACCGTGAAATTGAAGAAGGCGTTCGCCGCCTTCTCCGTATTGGCCTCCGGCTCCAACTGGTATTGAAGGAAGTCGAGGCTGATCTCGTCCGAATACTGATCTTCCATGAAGCTGTTGTCGGGGCCGAGCGTCTTCATGAAATCCATGATCTCGACGCCTTCCGCCTTGGCGGCTTCCCACTTGGCGCGCTGCTCATCGTTGAACATCCGCTTCCGGCGCGGCCGGTGCCAGGTGTAGAAGGTTGATCCGTCTTCGGAGATGCGGCCGAGCACCACCGTCAGCAGCTCTTCGAAAGTGCCGCCTTCCTTCTCGCGAAGAAAGCCGTCGATCTTGCCGGAACGTTCCGGGTCGCTCTGATCGGCCCGCATCCTGCGATAGGATGGCACGACGGCAGCCTCGGCGATGACGAAGCTGCCGTTCGCGATGTGCACATAGCTGTCGAAGTCGTCGTCGTGGCGCGGCGTGGCGAAATCGTCGGTCAGCCACTTCTTCACCGCGTGCTCGCCGGGCGCGCGCTCCGAGGTGTCGAGCACCGGCTTTCCGTTCAACTCTTCCCACGTCGGGAAGCGAAGCATGGGGTCGTAGGAGCTGTTCGGCGAGATGTTCCAGACATAGAAGGCGATGCGCGCGGCCATCGGCAGCGACAGCCCGGCCTTGCGCAGCTCGGCGGTCATGGCGCCCTTGCAGAGGGCTTCCCGGTTCCAGCTTCGGCGCTTGCCGCGCCCGCCGCCGCCGGAAGCGCGAAGAGCGCCCGCCCGCTGAAGGTCGCGCAGGGCGTTGGTCGAAAGCGACGTGATCGCCTCGGCGGCGGCGTCATCGAACTCGCCGACGCGCCACTGCTCATAGATTTCTCGGTCAACGCGCATTGCGACTCGTGCCTGTTTCGGTGCTCATTCTTTCGATCTAAACCTTGCGGATCGTGTCCGCAAGTAAAAAGTTGCGGGGATGAGCCGCAAAGTTTCGGCCCGGCGGAAGGGCGCTTCCGGCCGGGCCGTTGTTTTCCTCGGTGGCGGGCGTTCCCGCACCGTCAGGCGCGGCGTTGGACGCCGACGAACTTGTGGATCGCCAGAAGATGCTCACACTTGATCATGAATTGTCGGCGCGGGTTCAGTTGCTCGGCCATGACTAGGGCATGAACCTCGCTCTGAGGGTTCTCACGGAACGGAAGCTTCACGTAGGGTGGCGGTGCCATCACCATGCGCTTGATGATGCACTGCATCCCGCCACGCGGCACCAACTCGGGCTGCATGATGAAGATGCAGAAATCGCCGACCACCGGCGGCTCGACAGAAGAGAATTTCACTTCGTCGCCGTCCATCAAGTCGGGCGCGAGACAGTCGCCAGATAGCTTCATTGCATACAGCTCGGGGAAGGTCGCGTCCCGGAAGGGCACGATCGGTTTCACCTCGGGAGCGACGCGAGACGGGACACGGCGAACGGCGCGAGAGGAAGGTGGGCTGATTGCGGACAAAGCTCCGCCGTCAGCCGAAACGAGGGTTTTCGGCATTTAGAACCTCACTAGTTAGGTATCAGCGCCATTAAGTTGGCGTTAGAAACTAGTCAGCTATTATTGTTGCTGTCAACCAGATTTCTAGGTATGAGAACCATATGGCATTAATCACCGGAAACCAGCTCCGCGCTGCGCGCGCCCTTGCGGGGGTCGAACAGAAGTGGCTCGCCGAGAAATCAGGCGTGAGCATCAACACGATCAGGAACATGGAGGCGCGCGGCGCCGAGGAAATCACCAGTGGTGCCGTAACGGTCCGTAAGGTGCAGGCTGCCCTTGAAGGTGCCGGCGTCGAGTTCACAAACGGCGGCCAGCCGGGCGTACGACTAGCAAAGGGGAAGTGAAATGCTCACATGGGCCGAACGACTGACGCTCTGGAACCAATATGAAATCCTGAAGCGCATCAATCCCGACGACACGAAGTAATACGAGACCAATCAGGAAATATTGTCGCACGGCTACGAGCAATATTACTCGGAAATCAACCCTTCCATCTATGAGAATACCACAAAGCGCGAAGTCTCTCGCGAGGTCGAGGAAGTCTTGAACGTCTTCCGGGCGATCAAGTTTTCCTGTCTGAAGCTCGGCTATAAGCCGAAGAGCCATTGGGCCGAATTCGAGGGCTTCGACGGCAACGATGACGGTGGGCAATACGGTTTCGCGCAATTCGTTCGCCGGACGCTGGGTAAATGGGACGAGCTGAAGGACCGGCCCGACAACTCGCATAGCGGCACCTCGCTTGACCACTATCGCGCCATGCTGCGGACCTGGCGCCGCCTCGGCGAGAAGTACGAGCTGACGGCCGACGAAATCGAGCAGATCGCCGACGCGAAATAGTCGCTGTAACACCTGTAACACCGTGGCAAATGCCCGGTGTTACAGGCTGCGGCGGAAGATTTTGACGGCTTATCAATGTCTTATGCAGGCTGTAACACCTGTAACCCGCGTAACACCCGAAATTGACGATGACGGGGAAGCTATTGGCGCGATTTGCGCGCCCGACGCGCCGGCTTCTCACTCTCGACCTTGCCCGTCATATAGCCGTGGATCGTCCCGGCCACGCGATCGGCAGCCGCGATCAGTACCGCGTCGAGATGGTGCACATAGCGGCTGGTGACCGATCCGGCGGCATGGCCGAGCAAAGCCGCGATCGTCGACTCGCTATAGCCGAGGTCGCCCGCCACCGACGCGAAGGAATGGCGAAGCGTGTGCGGCGTCACGTCATCGAGCTTCGCCCTGGCGACGATCCTCTTCCAGGCGCCAGGCATTCCGCCGAATGATCCGTCGCCGCGCGCCGCCGGTAGCACGAAGGGGCAGCCCTTCTTCTTCACCGTCTTGTCGAGCACGTCGAAGGCGGGCTGGCCGATCGGGCGCACCGATGCGCCTTCCTTGCTGTCTTCGAGCCGGAAGCATTTCCCGGTCGCGTCGACTTCGCTCCATTTCAGGCCGACGACTTCGCCCGACCGGCAGCCGGTCAAGGCGATCAACCTGGCGCCGGTCACGCCCTGGTCGATCTCGGCTTCGGCCTCGGCCTCTTCGAGCGCCTTGCCGAGGGCGCGGAATTCGTCTGGCGTCAGTCGGCGCTGCCGGCGGCTGTCGGCCGGACGCTTCACGCCCTGGGCAGGGTTGAACGGGATCACGCCTTCCGACACGGCGAAGGACAGGATGCCGCCGAGTAGGCCGGCGGTGCGCGCGGCTGTGCCGGGTCCGCCCTCGACGATCGCCTTGCCGCGCTTCTTATCGGTCTTCTCGACGACGGCAGTCTTGCCGGACGCCACGTCGCGGACGAAGCGGTTGATGTCGGCTTGCGTCAGGTCGCGCACCAGCTTGTTGCCGAGCAGCGGGACGATATGCCGGGCGATGCGCCCGCGATCGACGGACAGCGTGCTTTCCTTCTTCGGCCGGTTCCGCTTGCCCATGATCAGGCCGCGTTCGGTCGCGTCGAGATAGGTGTCGCAGAGCATTTTCACCGTGAGCGAGTTGCGCCGGGTCGCCCGTTCCTCGGCCGGGTCTTCGCCCTTCAGCACGTCCCCCAGCGTGATCATGGCGAGCCTGCGGGCTTCTTCCGTCGTCAGCTTGCCGTGATGGCCGATCGTGATGCGCCGCCTGGCGCCGGCCTTGCTGCGATAGTCGGCGTAATAGACCTTCTTCCCGGTCGGCCACACGCGGACGCCGAAGCCCGGCAGATCGGAGCACCAAAGGAAGAATGAGGCTTCGCGGGGTGTCGCCTTGTCGACGATCGTCTTGGTGAGCTTGGACACGGGAAAGAGCTGCCTTGGGTGATAAGAGTCACCACATAGTCACCACAAAATCGGAAAGGGCGGAAGTGTCTCGGATTTACCGGAATGAGCGAAATGTCAGAATATGACGACAGATCAACGGTTTAGATAATCCGAGAAAATCGACGAAAACGCCCGAAAACCCGCAATCGAAATCCTCCGAAGGCAGAGGTCACAGGTTCGAATCCTGTCGGGTGCGCCACCACATCCCTAGCACAGATCCCTTGGTTCCGGCGTCCATCGGAAGGCGAAACGGGCCTCCGGCGCGGGTGCTTTCAGCGCCAAGAACGAGATCTGGATAAGACGCCGAACCGAGCCGGGCGCTACCGCGGCAACACCGTGGAAGGACCGGTCGGTGCGTGCGAACGCGATCATGGTGTTGGCGACATAGGGCGCCTTGGCGCGACGCTCGAACTGGGACGGGTCGAAGTAACCGGTTCCATCGCTTGTGGCGGCGTTCACCATCGGGGCGTACAGCTCGGTTCCCAGATCTTCGGAAGATCCCGGCTCCGGCGCGTAGAGCAGGGCCGTCACCAATTTCCGCCGCCCGTCGGTGTGCGGCCGCAACGCGAACCCGCTCTCGTCCCGGATCATCTCGACCGAGGCGCCGATCCAGATACCCTCCCGCGCCAGGGCGGGCGGAATCCGTGGGGCGATGATGTCGCTGAACCGTTCGATCAAGGCACGGCCCGTCACCGGGTCGGCAAGCATGGCGGCTACTCTCACGAGTGATGGTGTATCAACGCCTGCGGTGCCAGGAATACCATCCTCGATCGTCTGCAGCGACAGCCGGGCCTCAGGGTACCCACCCTTGGGATGCCGCTGGGCCACTGGCACGAGAGATACGGTCGCGGGGAAATCGGCACAGAATTGTTCATAAACGCGACCCGGCAACACGCCGCCGACGATCGCATGTGGGAACGGATCGCCATTACGCTCGGCCATGGCAACACGCCCGGCAATATGCTGTGCGTCTTGATCAAGAGAAGCCGTCACGGTTTCGCCGCCGCCACCACCATGTCGTCGTTCATACCCGACCACAGAGCGGTTCCATCGGGGTTGCGCAGCACGTTGGGCAACCCATCGCCGGCCACGGCAAGCAGCTCGATCACCAGACCATGACGTTCGAGGAACGTCACGATGGTGGTGTGATCGAAACCGAGCAGATGATCGCCGCCGAGGCCTTGGATCGTTCGGTCGCGGTTGGCCCGAAGATGGGGCACGGCGAGAATGAGCTTACCGCCGGGTGTGAGCAGACTGGCGAGCCTGGCGAACACGCGATCCGCGTCCGGCACATGCTCGAGTGCGTGGTAGGAGATCACCAGGTCGACAAGACCCTCGGGCAAGCTGGCCAGGCGCTGCTCCTCGAACGCCAAATCCGATAGGCCGAGTACCAGTTGAGCATAGCGCAGTCGCTGAACATCGAGATCGAAACCGACGGTCTTGGCGCCGAGCTCCTGAAGACAGGCGAGCATGATGCCCTCGGCGCAACCAAGATCGAGTACGCGTTTTCCCGCAAGCGGCCCATACCGGCGCCGGACGAAGATCGGGAAGCGCGCCTTGTCCAGGACGAACGCGAAATTTTCCGCTCGCCCGGCGACCGAGATACCGTCCACAAGATGTCCCGGGCTCGGAAGGTCAGAGTAGAAGCGGGCAATCCGCGTCGGCTGGTTCGGCCAATTCAGGTGGATCAGCGAACAGGAGTCGCAGAGCCGGACATCGCAGTGCCATTTGTTTTGCCGCGCAAGGCCCGAGGCGATCAGATTCCAATCCCGATAGCTGAGAGGCGGATCGGCCGGCACGGCTGTGCCGAGCGCATCGAGGTCGAACAAGATGCCGGCATGACTGACGTCGATTGGACACAGCGGCGCCGTACCGATTTTTCGACCCCGACGGCCACCGCAGTTCGGGCATGGCCACGTGCCTGCGGCCGCCTCGTCCAAGCGCGCCCGCAGCCAATGGGTGGCCTCCTCGACCGTGGCTCGCCGGGCGTAAGCGGTCTCGGATTTCAAAGAAGCGGCTTGCGCCCACAGCAATTGGCTCGGATCCTCGGCATCCTTGCCCAAGACCGCGCAAGCGCGCGACGCGACGGTGAGGGCGAGCAGCGGCCAATAATCCGCGTGATCCGGTGTCGTTTGGGTAAGCGCGGCACGGACGCTTGCGGTCGCGTCCTCGAAGTGATGAGCGTGTAGGTGATGGATCACCTGATCCGTGATCACACGTACCCGGGGTGACGCGCCAGCGATCGTGTGGTTGAAATCGGCCCTCTCATCGGCGGCGTTCATCGTACTCCCTCGGGGCGATCGCCCGGCTTTAGACGTAAAAAATAAAAACGACGCCCCCGCGTTACCGGGGGCGCCGTCAGGATGCAAGAGGCCAGCGTGTATGCTGGCCGACCACGATGGGTTATTTGCCGCGGTATTCCTCCGGCATGAAGAACATCGAATCGGTTTCCGCGGCGGCGACATGGCAGTTGATGCAGAAGCCGAGCTTCTTGGAGTTCTGGCCGCCGGTCGCCCCCATCAGTTTGCCGTTGGGGAAGATCAGCGCGTAGCGCCAATCCTTACTCTCGGCGTTGAAGCCAGATTCCATCTTGATCATGGTGAACAGCGGGCCGAGCTTGACCTCGCCCTTCTTGTTGATGCCAAAGCTGTCCTTCACCAGCACCGCGCCCTGCGGCATCGTGCCGGATTTCTCGAACTTGCCGTAGGCGGCGCCGACATCGTTACCGTAGTTGTTCACGAAGCGCCCGCCATGGGTTGAGGACGGATAGGCCACGGTGTTGTACTTGGGCCAGCCGGGATACTCCTTCGCACCCATTTCGTCGGATTTTCCGTAGCGCCCGGTCATCCGCGGCTTGATGCACTCGTAGGCCGCCTCGGCCTCGGCATCGGTCACGTCCTCGGCCCAGCCTTTGACCTTCGGCTTGCCCTTGGCCTCCCAATCCTTGGCGATCCGGTCGACCGCGCAATCCCCGGGCTTACCAGCCGCGATCTGCGCCCACGCTTGGTCGACGAGTGTCTCACTTGCGGAGACACCAGGCTGGCCCGCCATCGCCTGAGCGCCGGCTCCAATCGTCACCGCCATCACGGCCGCCTTTACCAATCCGTTCATCCAAACCGTCATTCAACCCTCCCGTTTCGAGCGCACCCGGGATTGTGATATCCTGAACGCACGAAAATAGCGTTTGGGGCGGGCGGTATCGCACCACCTCAGGCGGTGACTATGCCGATCATTGGCGGTGGGATAAATTCATAGGTTCTCAAAATCGCGTGAGAATGAGGTCTCACCGCGTCGCTCAATATCCACGCTTGAGCAGGGTGTTCATCATGTGGGTGACGATCAGAGCCCGAGCCTCGACCCGACGCCACGGCGGTTCGGCGGCCGCGGCGCCGGCTTGCCATTGATCGAGTTCGCCGACGGCATCCGCCAGCGTCATCACCCGGCGCATGACCTTGTCGGCCAGCAACCCGGCCTGGAACTCCATATCGGGGTCGATCTGGGCATCGCTCGGGGTGGCGTTGGGTGGGTTGTCGGGTTTTTTCTTGCTCACGCTCTTCCTCTGGCGTCGCCGTCGCGCCGACGTTAGAGTGCGCGCCCACGCGGGCGTAGTTCAAGGGCTAGAACCCCAGCCTTCCAAGCTGGTGATGCCGGTTCGATTCCGGTCGCCCGCTCCATTTTCCTTGTATCCCATAGTGTTGGCGAGTGCGCGTCATCGTGGATCGCCCGATCGTGGCGTGATCAACCCGGCGATCCGATGGCCCCAAATCGATGCCAGCGTCAACGGCGCGTAGGACCAAACCGCTTCCCGCCAAAGCTTGGTCGGGGCGCGTAGCGGTTCCAGCCTTCCGGCCAGCAGCCGTCGCGCCAAGTCCGCGCCGCATCGATCCGGCGTTTCCGGCAGGCGCTCGGTTGCCGTCCCAAGCTGACGCAGCGCGCCCGTCGCGGTGTTCAGCGCCGGGCGTAGGCCAGCCCGCTCGCTCAGCCGGGTGACAGCGTCCCAATCGACCGGTTCCATCGCGGCCACGCGTCCGAGATCGATCAACTGACGTAACGCCCGGGGCGCGAAACGCTCCTTCGCCAGATTGGAGAGGGCGATCATCGCGGTGTGTGTCGTATTCGGCACCGCAAGGCCGTCGACCGTGACGGCGTCGCGAAACACCGCCTCGGCCGACAGGGCACGGCTCAACGGGAAAGCGTCCGGGGCGGTGTGCAGGTCAACTTCCACCACCCCATCGTCTGACACCAGCGGGTGAAAGCTGACATCCGACGTTACGCCCAGCCACCCTTGGGGAGGTTTCATCAAGCGGTAGCCATTCGCCTGGAGCCAATCGACCGCTGCCGCGAGATCAGCCGGCCGCAGCAACAGGTCGAGGTCGCCGATGGTGCGTACCCAGCCGGGCCGGTACAGCCGTTTTGCATTCGCCAGCCCCTTGATCGGCAGCACGCTGTGTCCGGATCGGGTCAGATCGGTGACCAACTGGCTTTGCCGTAGGTGTGCGAGGCGGCGGTAGGCGGCTTCCTTGGCATCGATCGTCGGGTCTCCGCCGGCCAGATGATAGGCGAGCGGCCGGCTTAGAAACGGCGCGAAAGCGTTGGCCACCTCGAGGGATGCGGGGGGCTTGCCGCTGTCCTGGTCCGGAGCGAGAGCGCGGCGCCAGAAGGCAACAAAGGCAGGATCAGGTATCATCCATCTCGATCATGCCAGCTTCGGCCAAGGCGGCAAGCGTCTGGTCGAGATCGGCCGCAACCCGATCAGCCGGTTCGCCGGGAAAAGCCACGGTGAACAAGGTCAGCAGGTCGGCTCGACGGGTCTCGTCCTCCAACGCGTTCCAGATCGCCGTGGCCGTGGGATTGAGCAGCAGAATGGTGTCGGTGTCGGCGCGCACCAGAAACGCTTCGCCGTCGAGTGTCGTGGTCGTGACGGCGGGGTGACGTCGCCAATGGCTCACGGGCTCTCGCCTTCGATTAGACGCCACGCCGCCATGGCCGAATTTGGCGCCGTCAGGCGGGTGACCGGTACACGGTGAACCAGCGCGGTGATCGCGATCACCAGCGCCTGAGTATCGCCGGCGTGGCGGCCGCAGAGGGGAAGCAGCATTGCGGTGGCTTCAACCGGCGGCAGCGGGTCGCACCGCACCCCCCGTGCCGACGAATCGCGACAAAGGATCACGATATGATCGATCGGATCGGCGGTGCCGGCGGGTGGGTCGATCGCCGGATCCCACGCCAACAGATCGGCGCCGCCGCCCCCCGGCCGAGCGGCGGCGTGGGCGTAGGCGACGGCGTCATCGTCGAAGTCCTGCGGCAGGGGGATGCGCACCTTGCGGGCAAGGCCGATCGACGCGACGGTCGGCGGTGCCACTTTGGTGTCGAGGACCAGCCGGTCGTCGCCGAGCAGCCGCTGACCGCGCGCCGCCAGGTGCAACGCCACCGAGCTCTTCCCGGCATGTCCGGCACCGGCGATAACGGTCGTCGCTTTTGATCCGCGCAGCCCGGCGGCGTGCAACACGACACGACCGGGCACGGCCTCGACGGCGGCGCCGAGCATGGCGGCGATGATCCAGTGCGCGGCCTCCCACGCATCGGCGGCGGGCACATCAGCTCCCCCCCCGGTCACCCGATAGCCGTCACCGTCGATGACGGCGCGGATCGGCGCATCCATATGTGGCGCGTGGCTCCAACCAGGCAGAACGGCATCCAACACACGACGGATCTCCGGCGGCGCGTCATATGTGAACGTGATAGGCATGGTGGCCTCGAAATCGCGCGGAACGCAGTCTATTGAAGGCGCGCGCGATGTCTTCCAACGATCCGGATCGTATGATCGAGGTGGTTGGCCGTCGTCAGCATTTCGTGGGGTTGACGGCGCACGAAGGACCCATGGCGCGGGCCGAGCGGTCGATCGACAGCACCGTGGGGGCGATATAGGCCGCGCCGACCGCCAGTCCGAGCTTAACCAAGGCGCGCCGCCGGTTGACATCCGGCTTGCCGAAGTCGGGTGTCGAGGGTACGTCGGGGGTCTTTGGCGAGGGCATGGTCGGCTCCGTCGAACATGAGTAATCTTTAATTTGACAATAATACCATATAATGACGGCGTCTGTTTAATCAATCGTTTCCATGGAGAGTGATCTGCGTCATGCCTTGACCATGCTGATCGTGTCGGCGGCGGCGATGACGGTCGAGATCGTCGCCGCCCGCATGCTGGCACCGCTGGTCGGCATGACGGTTCACAGCTGGACCGCCGTGATCGCCGTCGTGCTGGCGGGGTTGAGCATCGGCCATTGGATCGGCGGCCGGATCGCCGATGGGCCGGCCGTGATGCACCGGCGTTGGGTGTTCGGTCTTGTTGTGGCGACGGCGGTCGCCAGTTTAGCGCCGGTGGCGTTGATCCGGCCGATCGCCGATCTGGTGTTCGCCGTGGCGCCAGGCTGGATGCTGTCGGTGATCGGACTGGCCGGATTGGGCTTTTTCCTGCCGAGCCTGTTGGCCGGTACCGTGACCCCGATCGTTACCACCATGGCGGTTGCCGAGCGGCCGGACCATGCCGGCGCGGTGATCGGCCGAATGTACGCGCTCGGCGCGGCCGGGGCGATCCTCGGCACGGCTGGGGCCGGGTTCGTGCTGTTGCAGTGGGTCGGCTCGAACGGCTCGCTGGCCCTGGTCGCGGTCGCCGAATTGGCGGTCGCCGCGTTGTATGCCAAACGTGATCGGGTCAGCCTCGCCGGCGCCGTGGTCGGGTTGGCGTTGCTGGCCGCTGCCGCCGCCGCGGTGGCGGCCCCGGCCTACTGCAAGGTTGAAAGCCGCTATCATTGCCTCGGTGTGGTCGACACCTCCTCCTGGGCCGGGTTTCCCAGCCGGGGCTTGCTGATGGACGGTTGGGTGCAAAGCATCGAGCCTACGGATGGCTCCAACCGATTGGCGATCGACGCGCATGCGTTCCTGGATACCTGGACGGCTCGGCGATTCCCAGTTGATGCCCACTGGTCGGCGTTTTTCATTGGCGGCGGCGGCAATTCGCTGCCCGATCGCTGGGTCGCGCGATGGCCGGCCGTCACCACGACCGTCGCCGAGCTGGACCCGGCGGTGACCCGTCTTGCCGAAGCGGAGGGGTTCTTCGCCCCGAGCCCCCGCATTCACGTGCGTCATGCCGACGCGCGTACTGAGTTGGGGCGGGAGCATGCGCGCTTCGATCTGATCTTCGCCGATGCCTACAGCGGCCACACCATGCCGGCCCATCTCGTGGGGTTGGAATTCCATCGCCTGGTCGCCGGGCGGCTCACCGATCGAGGCGTTTATGCCATCAACGTTCACGACTGGTCCGACCGACCTCGGTTCCTGGCAGCTCTCGTGCGGACGTTGAGCGCGGTTTTCCCTGAGGTCACGGTCTGGACGTCGGGTCGGACGATCCGGCCCGGCCGCCGCTCGCACTTCAACGTTCTGGCCTCGCGTGCGCCTATTGCTCGCGACGATGTCTCGGAGCGCTCGGGCGACCGCGTTTGGCGGGTGCTGGAGCGGCTGCCTGATACGGCGTACGCACCGATGCTGACCGACGATTACGCGCCGGTCGACCGGCTCACCATTCGCTAGACGGCGTACACCGCCCAAGCGGCGCGTCAGTCAAACAGCGCGTCGATATCGTCTTGGCTAAGCCCCTGGCCGCCGAGTGCCGGGCCGTTCAGAAGTTCCGACTCGTCCTGTTCGTCGTCATCGTCACCAGGCATCTCGATCGGCAAATCCTGGAACGCGTCGAGGCCCCAGATGTCGATCATCGCGAGGATGCGGCTCTCGATGAACCGCAGGGTGCTGACCACCTGGGTCACCCGCTGGCCGGTCAGATCCTGGAACGAGCAGGCCTCGATGATTGAAATCAGCCGGTCGGCCGCCTCGTCGACCAACAGAGTGATGTCGGGATCCTCGACCGTCAGAGCGGTGATCCTCTTCAGCGTCTGCTCAATGTCGTCGACCGCCGTCATGATCTCGTTGGTCGCGATCTCGGTGGTTTGGGTGATCGCCTCCAACTGGCTGGACGCAACCTCGACTTGATCGGTGTCGGAGTCGGGATGCTTGATGGCGGCGATCTCGGCCTTGGCGCGGCCGATGCTGCGCACCATCTGCGCGATCTCCACTCGGACATCGCGCTTCATCGCGTCATCGGCATCGGCATCGACATCGAACTGGCGCACGAAGGCGGCGCGTAAATCAGTGACCTCGGTGCGCAGAGCCCGGATCTCCTCCAACAGCATGTTGGTATCGATCCCCTCTAAAGGGTTAGCGGGCGTGGCTGTAAGGCTCATTTCCCGGCGCTCGACCGAAAACACCTTAGCGTGAACGTGGGACATCCGTTTCTCTCCTCACCTGGGCGAACGAGAGCAACCTACCGTCGATCACCTTAAAACTCCGTTAAGACGCCATAGCGTGTCGGTGGACGAATTTGAGTGCTGGTGTAAACGGCTTGTTAACAATGCAGGGGTAACACTCGTGTCTTAGAACTCGATTCAATCCGCGAGGTTGCAATGGCCGCCGTCCTAGCCCTGGCCCCTGATACTCGGGAAGCAGCCGATCCCAACACGCACTTCATGTTTCAGCATCGGGTGTTCCAACTTCCAGACGCGCGTTTCGAGTTGAACGGTCGAGCGCGCGCGCCGGTGTTGCGGGTGACCCTGGGCGAGCTGGACGCGGTTATTCAAATCGACGATGTGGCTTCCGAGTTCGGGATCATGCCGGATTCGATCGACGGCAAGCTGCTGGTGGCGGCGGCGAACAGCTTGAAATTCGTGAAGGACATTCGGCCCGGCGATTCAATCCCGAACGAACTGCTCGACGGGACCGCAAGCTGGCGGGTGGAGAGCCATCACCGCGAGCTCGCCAAGAACCGGCTGATGATCCAGGTCGCTACCTGGCTGATCGGCAACGAATCCGTCGTGGTCGATATAGCCGAACTGCGGCGCATGGCAACCGATCCGGAGATGCAGCGGAAGGTTCGTGACGGCATCGCCAAGATTGCCGCGACCCTGGGTCTTGGCAGCGACCGCCAGGACGAGGTGCTGGATATGATCGATCGCTTCGCGCGCGAGCTCTGCTACATTGAGGCGCTGCGTGACCGGTACAACGCCGCGCGCGGGATCAACGCCAAGATGGCGCGGGCCATGAAACTGTATCGCGACGAGAAACATTTCCAGGAGGAGGTGCGTCGCGCCGCCACCTTGCTGCGACCAGCCACGGCGAGTTTCACCACGCTGTTCGATCAGGTCGATGGCCAAACCAGCGAGATCATTAACGTGCTGAGCGCCTACGACGCCATGGTGAAATACGTGCGCGAGATGCGCGACGAGTTGCACCAGCGTCTGCTGGTCTGGGATGAGATCATCAAGGTGTGGGATATTGGCCTGGAGCGGCGTCACGACGAAATCCGCGAAGCGGTGCGCACGAGCTACCGGTTCCTCGCGATGAACTTTCCTCAGACCCACGACTGGCTCTAACGGCGTCGGGCCACCAGGAACAGCCGGCGGAACGGAAACAAGGTGCGGCCATCCGCCCGTGACGGATAGGCGGCCGCGACACGCCGTCGATAGGCGGCCTCGAAGCCGGCGCGTTCATCGCCTTTCAGCGCGTCCAGGAACGGCTTCAACCACGTTCCCTTGGTCCATTCGGCGACCGGGTTCTCGCCATCCAACATCTGAATATACTGAGTTTCCCAAACATCAAGCTCGGCGGCGTCCGAGGCAAGAAGATCGATGTAGAAGCCGGGCTCGGCCACCGGCGGCGGGGCGAGCATTGGCTCAATGGTCGCGCGCCACGAGCCGTCACGACCGGCCTCGGCGACGCTGAGATGCGAGGGTTCCAGGAAGTTGCGTGGCATCTGAACGGCGAACCAGCCGCCCGGCGCCACCTGTCGGAACAGATGTGGGAATAACGTGGCGTGATTGTCCAGCCAGTGCAGAGCCGCGTTGGAATACAACAGGTCGACCGGCGGCTCGGCGGTCCACTGGGCGGCATCGGCAACCTCGAAGCGTAGCGACGGATGGTCGGCACGGGCGCGCTCCAGCATCGTGGCCGACGGATCCAGGCCAACCATGGTCGCCGTCGGCCAGCGCTCCGCCAGCAACGCCGTCACATTGCCGGCGCCACAACCGAGATCGACCACCGTTCGGGGAGCCTCGGCACCGATTCGCCCCAACAAGTCGAGAGCTGGGCGCAGGCGGTGATCGGCAAATTTAAGATATTGGGCAGCGTCCCAAGTCATGGAGCTTTTGGCGTGGCGTGGATTAAATGGCGTTGAGGGGAATGTGATACGCTTGTTTATGGTAACGCGCCAGGATGTGGGAGAGCCGCTGGAACGACGAACGGCGCCGACATTCGACTCCGACGACGAGGACGCATGACCGACGGGCGCGATCAAAATAAGGGCGGTAGCCGTGAAGGCATCGACCGGTCGATTGCCGACCACGCCACCCAGCATGAATTTCCCCGCGACGAGCGGCCGACGGCGCTTCGTCTACGCAAACTGAGCCAGCGCGAGGTCGACGAGATCGGGCAAAAACACACGCTCTTTGTCAAAGGGCGGACCGGCGGCGCGCGCGGCAGTTTCGCGGGGTGCGATCTCAGCTATTTGGACTTCAAGGACGTTGACCTGTCGGGGGCTGATTTTTCCGGCGCCAAACTGACCCACACGGATTTTCGCAACAGTATCCTGGTGTCCGCCAACCTGTTCGCGTGCGACCTTCGCCACGTCGACTTTCGCTTCGCCGACCTATCGCGGTCCGATCTGCGTGGCGCCTGCTTGCGGGGCGCCAATCTGTCCGATAGCAAACTGTCCGAGGCTGATCTGCGCGACGGCGTTCTGTTGAAGCCGGATGACCGAGGCAACCTGGTGGCCTCTGGTTTCGACACCACCTCGACCGACGCGGCGACCGCGACGGCAGTGCGTGCCAATTTTTCCAACGCCAAGATGTCCAATGCCTTCGTGGTGCAAACCGATCTGACCGACAGCAATTTGCGCAATGTCCGGCTGTACCGCGCCGATCTCAGCCACGCCAACCTGACCGGCTCGAACCTGGAAGGGGCGGATCTGACCGAGGCCAACCTGACCGGCGCCATCCTGCACGGTGCCGTGCTGTACAACGCGATCTTCTCCAACACCACGCTCACCGACGCCGATCTCGCCGGCGCCGCGTTCTCGAACATGGACCGTGATGCGCCGCATTTCCGTGATGCGCGCCTACCGAAGGTGCTTGATGCGCTGGGCGAGGAAATGCGGACCATGATCATTGCCCATGACGCTTGGATTCGGGCCTCTGGTCGGGAGGGTAAGCGCGCCGACCTCTCGCGTCGTGACGCCAGCGGCCAATCGCTCGCCGGGCTCAACCTGTCGGCCGCCAACATGGAATTCGTGGTCCTGGTCGGCGGCGATCTCGCCCGCATGGAGTTGCTGATGGCGGATATGTCCTTCGCCGATCTGCGGGATGCGGATATGTCCGGTGCCGACATGCGCGGCGTCACGCTGCGGCGCGCGAACTTGACCGGGGCCGACCTCACTGGCGCCCGGTTGTCGCCAATCAACATCATCGGCTCCAACGTGCAGCGCTGGACCGCCCATTTGGAACACGCGCGGCTGGAGCGGACAAAGCTGCGCGGCGCCGATCTGTCTCACGCCGCGCTGCAGCATTCCGACTTGTCGGGCGCGGATTTGCGCGACGCCAACCTGCAGGGTGCCAGCTTACAGGACGCGATCCTGACGGATTGCGATCTGCGCGGTGCCGATACGCGCGACGCCGATTTTCGCGGGGCGCTGGATCTCAAGCTGTGAGTGCCGGGGACGAGAAAGCACCGAAAGCCATGGCAGAGGTCACGGCGGAGGTTACGGCAGAGGCTGCGGCGGAGGTCACCCGCCGGGTGACCCGTGGAGCCGCGCGTCTGTTCGAGGATCTGGGCGCCGCGGTGATGACGGAGTTTCCGTTGCCGAACGGACGGCGCGCCGATGTCGCCGCCCTCGCCGGTGACGGCATGGTCATGCTGGTCGAGGTGAAATCCGGCGTTCCGGATTTTCGCGCCGATGCCAAATGGCCGACCTATCTCGAGTTCTGCGATCAGTTTTATTTCGCGGTTGACCCCGGCTTCCCACGCGCGCGGTTGCCCGATGGCGCGGTATGCGGGGTGATCGTGGCCGATGCCTTCGAGGCGGTAATTGTGCGCCCAGCCCCCGAGCGGCCGTTGCCGGCGGCGCGGCGTAAAGCCGTGATCCAACGGTTCGCGCGGGCGGCCGCCCTGCGGTTGCGGGCTCTGACCGACCCTCGATTGTGATCTCGCGTTTGCGAGAAAACTACGGAACGATGGAGTTAATAATTCGTTAAAAAGAAATTATAATCGCGTATATAAGATTATTAAATCGATATTTGCATGAATGAAATGTGATTTTCGTTGGTTCTGTGGGAGCAAGAACGTCTCTAAGTTGCATTGCAGCAACGGGACATTGTGTCCCGCTTTAGAGGCAGGAGACCACCATGACCAATTTCAGCATCGTGCAGACGGCGATTGCCTATGCCACAGGCTTCGCGATGATCGCGGCGGTCGCCATCGGTGGCGCCTTGTAAGACGTTTCCCCGCGAGCCGTTCCCTGTGATCTGTTCCCTGCAAGTCACAAACCAACCAAACCACGAAGACCGGCGGTCCAGGCCGCCGGTCTAGCCGTGGCGGGGTATCTTCAGGGGCTCGGTATTATTTCCCGGCCAGTCGGGCAATAGTGGCTGAGGTGCTGTGCCCGTCTTCGAGATCGGCCAGGAAGACGCGACCACCATACGCGCGGACCACGTCCGCGCCGACCACCGCGTCGATCGTGTAATCAGCGCCCTTGATCAGGATATCGGGCCGCAGCGCCTCAATCAGCGCGAGTGGCGTGTCGTCACCGAACACCACCACCAGATCGACCGCCGCCAGCGAGCCGAGCACCAGGGCGCGCGCGGTGTCATTCTGTACCGGCCGGGCCTCGCCCTTCAGCCGCCGGACCGACGCGTCGGAGTTCAATCCGATGATCAGTCGGTCGCATTGAGCCTTGGCTTGCCTGAACAGCGAGATGTGCCCTGGATGCAGCAAATCGAAGCAGCCGTTGGTGAAACCTACGGTCAGGCTCTTTTGCTTCCACGCCGCCACATGTTCCAGCGCCGAGTCGAGGGTGACCGTCTTGGCCTCGCCGGTTTCCAGGTCGCGAGCCCGCAACGCCGCCATCAGCTCGGCGGCCGAGGCGGTGGCGGTGCCGATCTTTCCGACCACGATGCCGGCGGCGGCGTTGGCCAACCGGCAACCATCCTCAAGATCGATCCCGGCGGCGAGTGCCGCGGCGACGGTCGCCACCACCGTGTCGCCGGCGCCGGAGACGTCGTACACTTCCCGCGCCGTCGCGGGAAGATGCAGGGCGGCCATTTCCATGCCTCGGCGAACCAAGGTCATGCCGTCCTGACTGCGGGTTACCAGCACCGCTTCGACACCGGCACGTTCGATCAGCGCGGCGGCGGCGGCCACCACCTCATCGTCGGTCGTGGTGGCGAGACCGGTCGCCTCCATCAGCTCGCGGCGGTTCGGGGTAACGAGAGTGGCGCCGCTGTAGCGTGTGTAATCACTCCCTTTGGGATCGACCAGAACCGGCACGCCGCCGGCGCGCGCCGCCTCAATCAGCCGGCGCGCGACCCGGAAAGTCAGCACGCCCTTGCCATAATCCGACAGCACCAAGGCCTCGGCCTGGTCCAGATCGGCCAAGGTCCGGGCCATGACTTCGTCCTCGACCGAGCCCTCGACAACATGGTCCTTTTCGCTGTCGGCGCGCAGCATCTGTTGGCCGCCGGAGATGTAGCGCGTCTTGATCGTGGTTGGCCGGTCGTCATCCTCCAGCAGATGGCTCTCGATCTCCATATCCTCGCGCAACAACGCCTTGATGCCGCGTGCCGCTTCGTCTTGCCCGACGATCGCAACCAGGCAGACCGAGGCGTGCAGCGCTCGCAAGTTGCGCACGACGTTGCCGACGCCGCCAAGCATCGATTCCTCGCTGTCGATCCGTAGAACCGGCACCGGCGCTTCCGGCGATATCCGGTCGACCGCGCCATAGACAAAGCGGTCAAGCATCAGGTCACCGACGCCGAGCACCCGAACACCGGAGAGCCGGTCGACCAAGGCGGCGAGATCGGAGTCTTTCGTCATTGCTCCACCAGGCCCAAGGCTTGCTCCAGGGCGCCGCACAAGGCGTGGCCGATCACGATGTGCATTTCCTGGATCCGGTTGGCGGCGGCCGCCGGAACCCGGATCACCACATCGGCGACATCGACCAGAGCGCCGCCGTCCCGCCCGGTCAGACCGGCGGTGGCCAAGCCTTTCACGCGGGCCTCCGCCAACCCAGCCAAGACATTGGCCGAGCGGCCGGAGGTGGAAAATCCGATGGCCAGATCGCCGGGCCGGGCCAGCGCCTCGATCTGACGAGCGAATATCCGGTCAAACCCAAGATCGTTGCCGCCGGCCGTCAGGGCCGAGGTGTCGGTGGTCAGGGCGATGGCGGCGATCGGAGGACGGTCGCCGATATAGCGGATGACCAGTTCTGTGGCGATGTGTTGCGCGTCCGCCGCGCTGCCGCCGTTGCCGAACAACAGGATCTTGCCGCCACTCCGGATCGTCCCGACCGCCGTTTTTGCCAGCACGGCGAAGGTGTCTCCCACGGCGTCGAGCGTGGCCTCGGCCACGGCGCGGTGATCGGCCAGTTCACTTGCGAGATAACGATCGAAGTCCATGCGGCGGCGCAAGGTCCTGAATGTGGGTTGCCGTGGAATATCTGGCAGTCGTCGCGGGTGTCGACGAGGCTTCCTGATACCGCGCAGGCGCGGCGCTGCCAAGCGTGCTGCGTGATTTACTGGCACGAGAGGTGCAAGACGTCTGATGGGGCGTGTTTAGGGAATGTTAACCATTATGGGATTATAAGTTCCAAGTTAGCCTAAAATTGTATATAGTGTCTGATCTGGGGAGAGAAGGGCTAGAATGGCTGAGCTAATCGGAACATCTGCGGATGAGACCCTTTTGGGCGGTCTCGAGAACGACGTCATTGATGGCGGCGCCGGAGCGGATGTTCTATTTGGCGGTGCCGGCGACGACCTGCTGCTCGGCTCGGCCGGCGATATCGGCAGCTACAATCAACCCACGGTAAGCGACACCCTATCCGGTGGTACCGGCACCGACACCTTGCGTGGCGGCGGTGGTGACGACACCTACGCCTTTGATCGAGGCGATGGGCACGACCTTATTCAAGATCATTATTACTATCATGCCAGGAGTCCCCTCGG
The DNA here is from genome assembly GCA_013203465.1 of Alphaproteobacteria bacterium. Taxonomy (GTDB): domain Bacteria; phylum Pseudomonadota; class Alphaproteobacteria; order Thalassobaculales; family Thalassobaculaceae; genus JABMNR01. Next base: position 1,026 of record JABMNR010000066.1, on the reverse strand, counting down.
CAAAATATTCTCTCCCGTAGAGCAAGACGGCGGTGTTGATACCCTGGAGTTCGGCGCGGGCATCACTGCCGACGATCTTTGGGTGATGGTCGATGGCAACGACCTCATTATCGGTCTGCGCGACGGCGACACCGATCTGTACAATCTTGATGACCTCATCCGATGGCAGGACGCGAACAACAGCTTCCGAGGGCTGGAGGCCGTTACCTTCGCTGACGGCAGCTCGTTGTCGCTCGCCGATCTGACCAGCGACCTTCAAGGCAGCGCGGGGGACGACTTCGTTGATTGGTCGGCAACCGCGATCGACGTCGATGCCGGCGCCGGCAACGATACGATCCGTGCCGGTGATGGGGGCAACACGGTTACCGCGGGCGTCGGCGACGATAGCGTTCAATCGGGCGATGGCGCGGATCAGGTGTCGGGTGGTGATGGCGCCGATACGGTTTTCACCGGCGGTGGCAACGATCTTCTCAGTGGTGGTGCGGGTACCGATTCGCTGAGCGCGGGCGATGGCGCCGACACGCTATCGGGTGGCGACGGGGCCGACACGCTCGATGGCGGCGATGGCGACGACCTGCTGTTCGGCGGCCTGGGTGACGACGAGTTGCGCGGTTCCGCCGGTGAGATCGGAGACTACAACCAGCCGGAAGGCAACGACACACTGTCCGGCGGCGTGGGCAGCGATCTGCTGCGCGGCGGCGGCGGCAACGACGTGTACAGCTTCGCCCGAGGCGACGGCCAAGACACAGTCCACGACGAATATTTTTACCATGCTCAGAGTGAGCTTGGGCACATCGACAACCCGGTGCTGCAGGATGGCGGTGTTGACGTTGTCCGTTTCGCCGAGGGTATTAGTGCCAGCGATGTCTGGGTCGACCTGATCGGCGACGATCTGGTGGTGGGTCTTCGCGACGGCGACACCGAACTCTTGGATCTTCAGGATCGGATCGTGATCCAGGATTGGCGTACCGCCGATCGCCGGGTCGAGAGCTTTGAAGGTGGATGCGCCGCCACGCTCGATGGCCT
>JABMNR010000065.1 GCA_013203465.1 Alphaproteobacteria bacterium | reverse complement strand
GTTCAACACCGGCCTGCATTGGGCCTATGGCATCGACGGCCCGGCCCAAGGCCATCACTACGTCGACTTCAAGACCGGCAAGCTGACCCGCTCGAAATCCGCCTACGAGCATCCGCAACCGCATGCCTGCTTCATCCAGTCCGTGTCCGACGATCTGGTGAACGAAGGCGGCATCATGGATTTATGGGTGCGTGAGGCGCGGCTGTTCAAATACGGCTCCGGCACCGGTTCCAACTTCTCCAAGCTGCGCGGCGAGCACGAGCCGCTAGCCGGCGGCGGACGGTCCTCTGGGCTGATGAGTTTCCTGAAGATTGGCGACCGAGCGGCCGGCGCCATCAAATCCGGCGGCACCACCCGACGGGCCGCCAAGATGGTCACCGTCGACATCGACCATCCGGATATCGTGTCCTACATCGACTGGAAGGTGAAGGAGGAGCAGAAGGTTGCCGCCCTGGTCACCGGCTCCAAACTCACCAACAAGCACATGACCGCCGTCATGACCGCCTGCGTGACCGCCAAGGACGCCCTGGGTGACGACGCCTTCGATCCGAAGGCCAACCCGGAGTTGAAGGCCGCGGTCAAGGCGGCCAAGGCCATGATGATTCCGCTCAACTACATCCAGCGGGTCATCCAGTTCGCCCAACAGGGCTTCACCAAGATCGAGTTCACCACCTACGACACCGACTGGGACAGCGAGGCCTACCTGACCGTCTCGGGTCAGAACTCGAACAACTCGGTGCGGCTGTCGGACGAGTTCCTGCGCGAGGTCGAGGTTGGCGGCGAGTGGAAGCTGATCCGGCGGACCGACGGTGAGATCGCCGCCACCATCAACGCCCGCGAGCTGTGGGATAAGGTCGCCTATGCCGCCTGGGCCTGCGCCGATCCGGGGGTGCAGTACGACACCACCATCAACGACTGGCACACCTGCCCGGCCGGTGGGCGCATCAACGCGTCCAACCCGTGCTCGGAGTACATGTTCCTCGACGATACCGCCTGCAATCTGGCGTCGATGAACCTGATGCAGTTCCAGAACGCCGATGGCAGCTTCAACGTCGATGCGTTCGAGCACGCCACCCGGCTGTGGACCATCACGCTGGAGATCGCGGTGCTGATGGCGCAGTTCCCGTCGAAGGAAATCGCCCGGCTCAGCTACGATTACCGCACGCTGGGCCTCGGCTACGCCAACATCGGCGGCCTGCTGATGGCCATGGGGTTATCCTACGACAGCGACGAAGGCCGGGCGCTGTGCGGCGCGATCACCGCCGTGATGACCGGCGTCGCCTACGCCACCTCGGCCGAGATGGCCGGCGAGCTTGGCCCGTTCCCGCGCTACGACGAGAACGCGCTGTCGATGCTGCGGGTGATCCGCAACCATCGGCGCGCCTCTTACGGACACCTCGACGGCTACGAGGAACTCGCGATCAACCCGGTACCGCTCGACGCCGATGCCTGTCCGCAGGCAAGTCTGGTCACCGCCGCGCGGAAAGCCTGGACCAGGGCGCTCGAGTTGGGCGAGCAGCATGGCTATCGCAACGCCCAGTCGACGGTGATCGCGCCGACTGGCACGATCGGTCTGGTGATGGACTGCGACACCACCGGGATCGAGCCGGATTTCGCCATCGTCAAGTTCAAGAAGTTGGCCGGCGGCGGCTACTTCAAGATCATCAACCGGGTGGTGCCGGCGGCACTTCAGACTCTGGGTTACGACCAGGGTCAGGTCGAGGAGATCGTCCGCTACGCGGTCGGTCACGGCACATTGAAGGGCGCCCCGGCGATCGGCCATGACTCCCTCGCCGACAAGGGTTTCGGCAAGGAGCAGATCGACGCGCTGGAACAGGCGGTTATTTCGGCCTTCGACATCAAGTTCGCGTTCAACAAATGGACCCTGGGCGACGCGTTCTGCAAGGACGTCCTTGGCTTCAGCCATGCCGAGTTGAACGATGTGACCTTCGACATGCTGACCACCCTCGGCTTCTCCAAGAAAGACATCGAGGTCGCCAACACCTATGCCTGCGGCGCCATGACGCTTGAGGGCGCCCCGCATCTGAAAGACGAGCATCTGCCGGTGTTCGACTGCGCCAACCCGTGCGGCCGGATCGGCAAGCGGTACCTGTCGGCCGAGAGCCACATCCGCATGATGGCGGTGGCTCAGCCGTTCATCTCCGGCGCGATCTCGAAAACCATAAACATGCCGAACGACGCCACGGTCGAGGATTGCAAGGCGGCCTATATGCTGTCCTGGAAGCTCGGCATCAAAGCCAACGCACTGTACCGCGACGGCTCGAAGCTCAGCCAACCGCTCTCCGCCGCCGTATTCGACCTGGACGACGAGGAGGAGGTCGAGGAGCTCGCTGCCCGGCCAATACCGCAGAAGGCGTCAATCGTCGCCGAGCGGATCGTTGAGAAGGTGATCGAGAAGATCGTCGAGAAGCGCGCCCAACGCGAACGCATGCCGCAGCGGCGCAAGGGTTACACCCAGAAGGCGGTGGTCGGCGGCCACAAGGTCTACCTGCGCACCGGCGAATACGAGGACGGAAAGCTCGGCGAGATATTCATCGACATGCACAAGGAGGGCGCCGCCTTCCGCTCGTTGATGAACAACTTCGCGATCGCGGTCTCGATTGGCCTGCAATACGGCGTGCCGCTCGAGGATTACGTGAACTCGTTCATTTTCCAGCGCTTCGAACCCTCCGGTCTGGTGCAAGGCAACGACGCCATCAAGATGGCGACCTCGGTCATCGACTACATCTTCCGGGAGCTGGCGATCTCCTACCTCGATCGCCACGATCTGGCGCATGTCGAGAAGGAGGATTTGCAGCCGGATACCGTCGGCGACGGGGAGGAAGAGCACAACATCGCCACCGCAACCGCGCTGTTGCAGAAGGTCGGGCAAGCGGCCAGCCGGGGTTACTCCCGTACCGACGTGCGCTCGAATCTGGTCGTCCTCCACGGCGGGGTGGCTGAGCACAAGGCTACCGGCACGAGTGGCGGTGCGATGACCACGGCTGTTAAGGCCAACGGCGCGTCTCATACGCCATCCAGCCACGCCTCTGCCGGTCACGTCTCCGCCGGCGTCGCCGTCGCCGAACGCACCGAAACCACGACCACCACCATGGCGATCGCGGTGCGGGAAACCGTGATGGACGCGGTGGACACCAAGCTCGCCCGGATCCGCGAGGCCCGGATCAAGGGCTATGAAGGAGAGTCGTGCAACGAGTGCGGCAACTTCACCCTGGTGCGTAACGGCACCTGCCTGAAATGCGAGACCTGCGGCGGCACCAGCGGCTGTAGCTGAGAACACCGCCGCGCAGTCACCGCCCTACTCGAACGGCCCGGCCCAACCCGCCGGGCCGTTTTTCATGGTACCCTACATCAAACCGATGACGGAAATGAATCAGATCACAGGCGATTTGACGAGGTTTTAGAGGCGTCCTCGATGGCAACGACTGTCATCTGCCGCTTCCGGCCCTCGCAACACGGCGAAGTGACCACTCTTTTTTGAAGACCGCCGGTCAAACCAGATCATGAAAGTCGAGGTAATTACAAAATATTTTAGAAAATTATTACACGAATTAACTCCCTTCTATTCTTAAAGCTTTACTCTGCGGGCCGTTAACCACATCTTAATGAACTGAGGGCCACAATCGTCCGAGATATTTTGGAGGCACTGTCATGTTTGGGAATGCGAAGGCTCCTGATCCCAAGGACGAGGCGGAAGCCCGGCGGATCGAGGCGATGAAAGCCTCGGTGACCTCCTCGCTCGAACATCTCAAGGGTCACGCCGAGGCCGGCAATACCGACCGGTGCGAGGCGGCGGCGAAACGGATCACGGAGTCGCTCAAGAATCCCAAACTGCCCGCCGACTACAGCAAGCAAGCGCGTGGCACGTTGGATGCCCTGTTGCTGCACTGCTACATGAAGGCGACGGCGCTTGCCTCCAAGGCGGCGATCGAGGCCGGAAAAGCCGACGACATCGAGCTGCGCTCGAAGAAGATCGGCGAGGCGCGCGAGAAGCTCGCCGGCGCCATGAAGCACAAGGCACCGGCTGAGTTCAAGAAGCAGTGCGAGCGGCTGCTGGAGGTCGCCCTGATGTCCGGCGGCGTCAAGGCCACGGGGCCAACCAAGGCGAAACCATTGGACACGGCGCCGAAAGCGACGAACCAGGCGAAAATCAGCAACGAGGATTTCGCCAAGATGGCCGCGGCGGAAGCCGCCGCCGAGAAAGCCGCGGCAGAGAAGGCCGCCGCCGAGAAAGCCGCCGCCGAGAAGGCCGCCGCGGAGAGAGCCGCCGCGGCCGAGAAGGAGGCCGCAAAAGCCGCGAACAAAACCCCCGGCGCCGCGAAGTCCGACGATGCCCGTGCCAAGGCACGCAGCATGGCGCGCGGCTGATCCCCGATCACCCAGGCGCCGCCGCCGCCGCGCCCTGAAAACTCGGACGCGCGGCGATTGTCGTCATGGCCCGGGCGACGTTCGGTGCCTCCGCCAACAACCCCGCTCCTTCGTCCGTTCGGTTCAGCACGTCGAGAGTGTTGTGCAACAGGATGTCCGCCAGGGTGAGCTGCCCGCCGACCAGGTAAACGCCGCCGCTCAACCGTCCATCCAGAATCCCAAGGTCGCGGCGCATGTTCGGCAGCGCCTTGTCGATCCGCGCCTTGTCCGGGGTGCCGTCCGGGCCTTTCGGGAAGGTGTATTCCAGAGCGTATTTACGCACGAAATCCAGATCGATTGAGTGGTTGACGGCACTCAGCCACTGCTCGTGCTCGATCCGTTCAGCGAAACCCGACGGCTCCAGCACGCCCGGCTCACCGAAGGTGCCGTCGAGATAGCGCATGATCGCCGTCGACTCCCAAACCAGCACGTCGCCGTGGCGCATGGACGGTACCTTGAGGAACGGGTGAACCGCGCGGTGCTTGTCGGTGAACAGATGCCGGAAGCTGACATGCGCCCGATCGAAGGTCGCCCCCTTTTCCAGCGCCGTCATGCAACAGGCCCGCACGTAGTTCGATCGCGGTATGCCGTAGATGGTGATGTCAGGCACGTAGGTCCTCCTCCATCAATTCGCCAACAAGATTGGGGGCTTGTTGATCGACGTCAACGCGGGAGATTTGCCAAGCCATCATGCTTGAGGCATGACGAGCCGGTCGCGACCGAGGAGCCGAGGCATGTATCTGTCCACCGACGATCAACGCACCCAGGCGCATTCCTGGTTCGGAGCGTTGCGCGACCGCATCTGCGCCGCGTTCGAGGCGATGGAGGACGACTACACCGGCCCCCTCGCCGCCCGGCCGGCTGGGCGGTTTGAGCGCAAGGCGTGGGACCGTCCCGGCGGCGGTGGCGGGGTGATGTCGGTGATGCACGGCCGGGTGTTCGAGAAGGTCGGCGTCAACGTCTCCACCGTCCATGGCGAGTTCTCCGAGGAATTCCGCAAACAGATCCCCGGTGCCGAGCAGGATCCCCGGTTCTTCGCCACCGGCATTTCCCTGGTTGCCCACATGCAGTCACCGCTGGTGCCGGCGGTGCACATGAACACCCGCCACATCGCCACCTCGAAGAGTTGGTTCGGCGGCGGCGCCGACCTGACCCCGATGGTGCCCGATCCGATCGATACCGAGGCGTTCCACGCCGGACTGAAGGCCGCCTGCGACGCCCACGATCCGGCGTATTATCCGCGCTTCAAGGCATGGTGCGACGAGTACTTTTATCTCAAGCACCGGGACGAACCGCGCGGCATCGGCGGCATCTTCTACGACTACCTCGAGGCCGATTTCGACGCCGATTTCGCCTTCACCCGCTCGGTCGGCGAGGCGTTCCTGAACACCTATCCCGTGATCGCCCGGCGCCGGATGAACGAGAGCTGGACCGCCGAACAGCGCGAGCATCAACTGATCCGCCGCGGCCGTTACGTCGAGTTCAACCTGTTGTACGACCGCGGCACCTTGTTTGGGTTGAAGACCGGTGGCAATGTCGAGGCCATCCTGATGAGCCTTCCGCCCGAGGTGAAATGGCCATGACGCCGATTGTGTTGCGACCGCTGCTGGCGGCGCTCGCCCTGCTGCTGTTCCTGCCCCAGCCTATATCGGCGCAGGAAAACCTGTCGATTGGCAGCTTCGTCGGCACCTTCTCCGGCTCCGGTATCGCCGAGGGGAGCGATCCGATCTACGCGCCCGAGACCGCGCGCGACATGGACGTGGTGATCCGTGTTGCCGGTGACGGGTTCGAGGTGACCTGGACCACGGTGGTGCGTGACCCGAACGGCAAGGCCACGCGCAAGACCGAGACCCTGGGGTTCGATCGGGCTGGCCCCAACCGCTTCACGGCCCCCTCCCGCCGCGACGCCATGACGGCCGGCGGCTTGGCCTGGGCCGGGATCGAGGCCCAGACCTTGAACGTCTACATCCTGACGATCGACGACAACGGCGGCTACCAGCTGCAGCGCTACGCCCGCACCCTGAGCGGACGGGGCATGGAGCTAACCTTCACCCGCACCGCCTCGGGTGACGCGCGGCGGTCGGTCAAGGGATTGCTGGTCAAGACTGCGAAGTAATACCGAGGTGCCTGGATAGAGACCCATGGAGATCGCCCGAGCGGCCCATCAGCGTCAGCCCGCGGCGATCTCGACCTCGACCGACCCGATTCCCGGGATCGTCGTGCGCGCCGTCGCGCCCGGCACGACCTGAACCACCCCGTTCCATGAGCCGGTGATCAGCACATCGCCGGCACACAGACCGCGTGCGCGCATCGCCTCACCCCAGAGATCCAAATTGTCGGCCAGCCAAACCGCCAGCCGGGTCGCATCCTGGCCAGGGTACTGAGTGCCCGGCACCGTCATCGCGACCTCCCCCATGCGGAACTCGACCGTCAGATCCTCGACACGCAGGCCCGTGGCCGAGGCGCCGACCGGCGAGACCACCGTACCGCCATTGGCCGAGAAATCCGCCAGGGCCGCCAGCGGCGGCACCTCCGGCCAGGCGAGCAGGCGCGGTTGCACAATCTCCATCGCCGCCGCCAACCCCGCCATGGCGTCCAGCACCTCTTCGGATGTGTAGGGCGCGTCGCGGCTCGGCAGGTCACGGCCAACCCGAAACGCCAACTCCGCCTCCAACCACAGCGGCTGATCGGCTGTCGTGGTGATCACCGTCCGCGCCTCGGCCACCGTGCCGGCCGCCAGCGGCGCCGCCGTCGGCAGACCGTCCCGGCCGGATGCCCCCACCTTAAAGCCCGCGACCCCGAGACCGAGCGCATCCAATGTCGCCATCTGCGCGGCGAAGGCGCCCTCCCGGCTGTGCGGCACGTCCGCCGGCACCGGCACCCGCACGCGACGCCGGCGGGCAGCAACAAGAGCCGTGGTGAAGGTGTCGGTCATCGCGCGGTCCCTCCGTCATCGATCAACAGCGCCAGTCTGGCACGGCAGGCCTTGGCATCGGCGGTGAAATCGCCATCGACCCACCAATCCTCAACCGCTCGCAGCAGCCGGCCGGTCGCCGGTCCCGGCGGCACCCCAAGCGCCATCACGTCGCCGCCGCCCAGCGGAAACACCGGCGGTGTCCACTCCCGCGCGAGGGCAAGGTCGGCCGCGACGGCGGCGCCATCCTCCCCGGTCTCCGCCGCGCCAATCAGGCGGGCGTCGATCCAGGCGTCGGCGCCGTGCCGATAGATCGCCGCCCGGCGTGCCGCCGCGTCCGGCAACGGATCGCTCGATGTCGCCAAAGCCCACGCAACACGGTGTTTCTCGGCCCGCGACAGCCGCAGGCGTCCCGCCACCGCGCTCGCCGCGTCCGGCTCGCCGATCAACGCCGTCAGACGGCGCACCGGCTCGACCGTGACGCTCAATCCCGTCTCCAACTCGATCAGGGCCGCCGCCCGCCCGGCATCGACCGGCCCGTCCCACAAGTACCGGGCCACCCCGACCTCGGCCATGGCGAGCAGGGTTTCGGCGGCGCGGGATGCCATGAGCAATTTGGCCAACTCGCTCCACACCCGCTCACCCGACAGCTCCGGCATCCGCTCGGCCAGAGCGGCGCAAGCGGCAAGGCCAACCGCGTCCAGCTCATCCCGGCCGTAGGCGGCGAAGAACCGGAAGAACCGGAGGATGCGCAGCACATCCTCGCGAATCCGGGTCTCGGCATCGCCAACGAAGCGGATGCGTCCAGCGCGCGCGTCGGCGAGGCCCAACCCCGTCGGGTCGTACAACGCGCCGTCGGCGTCCAGATACAGCGCGTTCAGGGTGAAATCGCGACGGGCCGCGTCCTCGGCCCAGTCGTCGGTGAAGGCGACGACGGCCCGCCGCCCGTCGGTCTCGACGTCACGGCGTAGGGTGGTGACCTCGACCGGCGCGCCGCCGACCACCACGGTCACGGTGCCATGGGCGATCCCGGTCGGCACCGTTTTCAACCCGGCCGCCGTCGCCAGCTCGATCACCCGTTCGGGAGTGGCGTCGGTCGCCACGTCGAAATCGGTCGCCGGGCGGTCGATCACCAGATTGCGCACGCACCCGCCGACAAAGCGACCGGTCGCCCCTCCGGCGGCCAGGGCGGCGAACACCGCCGTCGGCGCCGGAGCGGTCATCCAGTCGCGCGGGGTCACGGTTTCGACAGGCTGCATGGCTGGCGTCAGTCCGCGCGCAGCACGTCGGCCAGGTTCACCAGCATCCCGGCGGTGGCGCCCCAGATGTAATAGCCGTCGTAGGGCAGAACGTAGAAATGCCGGGTCATCTTCTGCCATTCACGGCTATGCCGTTCGTGATTGGCTGAATCCAGGATGAAGGCCAGGGGCACCTCGAACACCTCGGCCACCTCCACCGGGTCGGGGATCAGCTCGAACGGCGGACGCACGAGCCCAACCACCGGCGTGACCTCGAAACCGGTGCGGGTAACGTAGGTATCGAGCCGACCAATCACCTCGACCAGGGACCGGTCCAACCCGATCTCCTCCTCGGTCTCGCGCAAGGCGGTGACGATGTGATCCGGGTCCTCCTGCTCCACCCGGCCGCCCGGAAAGCTGACCTGGCCCGTATGCACCGGCAGCGTGTCCGACCGCCGGGTCAGCAGGATGGTCAAGCGGTCCTCGCGCTCGACGATCGGTACCAGCACGGCGGCGGCCAGCGGGTCGGCTGGCACCGCCATGCCCGGGTTCAAGTCATGATCGCCGCGCCGCGCCCGTGCGTGCGGCACCCCGTTCAGCGTTCGCCCGCCGGTGGCGGTGGCGAACAGGGCGCGCATCTCGTCAAGCGTGCGGGGCGCGGTCACCCGGTCACCGTCCCGTCGCGGGCCGTCTCCAAGGGAGGTCCCAGGGGGAAAAAATGTCGTTCGCTCCATACGCCAAGCTCAGTTTCACCGGTCACGCCGACGCGTTCCTCCGCCATCTCGACCAAACGGTAGTACATTGATCGGCTGATCAAGGCTTCCAACCCATGGCGCACCAACACATAGGGACTAGGCTCGCCGGTGTCAGGGGCAATCGCCACCCGAATCGGATGATCCGGTCCGGCGGCCACGATATCGTCAAGATTGGTCCGGAAGATCACCCGTGCGTCTTCCGGCGCACCGGACGCCGCCGTCTCGCGATCAACCTCGACGGCGACGAAGGGCGCGTCCTCGACCACAATGGTGCCTCGCTCGACCGGGGTGACGAGCCAGTACGAACCATCGTCCTCACGCCGCAGAACCGTTGCGAACAACTTGACGAGGGCAAGCCGATGTATGGGCGATCCTTGATAGTACCAGGTCCCGTCCCGGCCGATTCGGATGTGAAAGTCGCCGTCCTGGCCGCCATACGCCGCTTTGGCCTCGGATTCGGCCGTGGTGTCGAGCCCGGAATAAGCATCCGTGTTCACGCGATCTTGTCGCCGCGCATCAAGCTGGCTATTGCCGCTGGCCGAAGCTGCGATACGCTCTAGGTCTTGAAGGGAGCGGACGGTGTCTTCGCCCATGTCGTGCTGATGACTTTCGTGAAAGAATTCGCTCCAACCGGATCCCCCGGACAGGGCGGCGCGGCTACCCAGGCGAACCTGCGTCCGACGGGCGACCAGCCGAGGAAAGTATAACCGCCATGACCGACTCGAACACCCTGGACACCAACACCGTCCCAGCCGATGGGATCGCCTTCGTCAAGGAGGTCGAACAGCTCGGCCGCCGGCTCAACCACGTTCGTGAAGGCGTTGGCCGCATCATTTTTGGCCAAAAAGAGGTCGTGGATCAAACCCTGGTGACGGTCCTGGCCGGTGGTCACGCTTTGTTGATCGGCGTGCCCGGCCTGGCCAAGACCCGACTGGTCGAGACCCTCGGCACCATTCTCGGCCTCGACGACAACCGCATTCAGTGCACCCCGGACCTGATGCCATCCGACATCCTGGGCAGCGAGGTCCTGGAGGAAGGCCCCGACGGCAAACGCGGTTTCCGTTTCATCAAGGGACCGGTGTTCGCCCAATTGCTGATGGCCGACGAGATCAACCGCGCCAGCCCGCGGACCCAATCGGCGCTGCTTCAGGCGATGCAGGAACACACGGTGACCATCGCCGGGCAAACCATGTCCTTGCCCGAACCGTTCCATGTGCTGGCGACGCAGAATCCGCTGGAGCAGGAAGGCACCTATCCGCTGCCGGAAGCGCAGCTCGACCGCTTTCTGTTGCAGGTCAGCGTCGGCTATCCCGATCAAGACGCCGAGCGCATGATGCTTCTGGCCACCACCGGCGCCGAGGAGATCGAAGCCGAGCGGGTGCTGACCGGTGGCGAGTTGATCGCCGCCCAGCGTCTGCTGCGGCGGATTCCGGTCGGCGACAGTGTGGTCGACGCAATCCTGGCCATCGTGCGCAGCGGCCGCCCCGACAGCAACGAGATCGAGGAGGTGCGCCGGCACGTGGCTTGGGGTCCCGGCCCGCGCGCCAGCCAGGCGTTGATGCTGGCCACACGGGCCCGCGCGGTGCTGGATGGCCGCTTGGCGCCGTCGATCGACGACGTGTTGGCCCTCGCCCATCCGGTGCTGCGTCACCGCATGGCTCTGAACTTCGCGGCCCGGGCCGAGGGGGTGTCGCTCGATGCCGTCATCGACCGGCTTTGCGCGCCGTACCGGTGACGGGGGAGCCTCGACCCGCGATGCGCCAAGCCGCCCAGGATCTCGCCGCGACCCTGCCGCCATTGCTGGTCGCGGCACAGCGGGTGGCGCACACGGTCGTGCCCGGCGCGCACGGCCGGCGGCGCGCCGGTCCGGGCGATGATTTCTGGCAATTTCGCCCCTATCAGCATTTCGATTCCGCCCGACTGATCGATTGGCGACGCTCCGCGCGGGGCGATACCCCGTTCGTGCGCGAGCGCGAAATCGAAAACGCTCAGACCGTCTATCTCTGGCGCGATGCCTCACCGTCGATGCGCTGGCATTCCGATCGAGCCCTACCGGAGAAGCGGGAGCGCGCCGCCCTGCTGACCATGGCCTTGGCGGTGCTGTTGGTCGAAGCGGGTGAGCGGGTCGCGCTGCTGGGCGAGGCGTTACGCCCCCGTACTGGCCGCTCGGCGCTTGAACCGATGGCCGATCTGCTGACCGCGACCGCCGATGGCGCCGGATCGCTGCCCAACCACGAACCGCTGCCTCGGCACGCCACGGCCGTCATCGTCGGTGACCTGTTGGATCCGTTGGCCGACATCGACGGTCTGGTCCGCCACTGGGCCGCCGAGGGCGTGCACGGCCATCTGATCCAGGTGACCGATCCGGCCGAGGAAAGCTTCCCCTATCGCGGCCGGGTCCGGTTCGAGGGATTGGAGGCCGAGCCCGAGACCCTGCTCGGCCGGGCCGAGCAGGTGGCCGAGGCCTATGTCGATCGGCTCGCGCGGCATCGTGACGGGCTGGTGACCCTCGCTCGCCGCGCCGGCTGGACCTTCGCCCATCACGTCACCGATCGCCCGCCGGAGACCGCCTTGCTGGCGCTCTACGCCGCGATCGGCGGACGGTTCGAATGACGCGCCGATGCTGACCCTTGGACCCCTCGCCTTCGCCACCCCCTGGGTGCTTGCGGCATTGGCCGCGCTGCCGGTGATCTGGTGGCTGCTGCGGGTGATCCCGCCGGCGCCGCAACGGGTGACGTTCCCGGCGATCCGGCTGCTGGAGGGGCTGCGCCCGCGCGAGGACACGCCCCACGCGACACCGTGGTGGTTGCTGCTGCTGCGTCTGCTGATCGCGGCTCTGGTGATCCTGGCGGTCGCCCGGCCATTGATCCCGTCGGGCACCACGATCCCCCCGGGGGGACCGATCGTGCTGGTGATCGACGATGGCTGGGCCTCGGCGCGAGATTTCGAGGCCCGGCGCACCCGCGCGCTGCGCGTGCTGGACCAAGCCGAGCGCGAGGCCCGGCCGGTGGCGCTGCTGACCACCGCCGCACCAGCACCGGGCGAGGTCAAGGAAGCCAGTTTCACCCCCGCCACGCGGGCCAAGGAGACGGTTGGCGCGCTGATGCCGAAGCCTTGGGCCAATGATCCGGATACCGTGGTCGCGGCGGTCGCCGGTCTTTCCCTCGACGGACCGGCGACCGCGGTGTGGATCCGTGACGCGGTGGCGGCGCCCGGTGCCGGTGCCCTCGCGCGGGTCCTGCAGCGGCTGGGCACGCTGGTGGTGATCGCCGGGAACGACGCGGGGCCGGTCTGGCTTACCGAGCCCGGCTCCGAACCCCTTGAGCTCACCGCTGAGTTGCGGCGGTTGGACACCACCGGCGCCCGCCCGGTCGCGGTCCGTGCCGTCGGCGATGACGGCCGGGTGCTGACCCGCGTCACGGGTAGTTTCGAGGATGACGCCCGGCAGCTGACCCTGACCGTCGAGTTACCGACCGAGCTGCGCAATGAGGTTGGCCGCCTGGAGATCGAGGGCGAAACGACGGCGGCCGGGGTGTTCCTGCTGGATGAGCGGTTTAAGCGCCGCCCGGTTGGTTTGGTGTCGGCCCGCGAGTTCGAAGGGGCGCAGCCGCTGCTCGACGAGCTGTATTATCTCGACCGCGCGCTGGCGCCGTTCACCGAGATCCGCCGAGGCGGGATCGAGACCCTGCTTGAACGCGATCTCGCGGTGATGGTGCTGGCCGATATCGGCGCCATTCCCTTTGGTCAACGCGAGCATCTGGATGCTTGGATCCGCAAGGGCGGTGTGGCCGTGCGCTTCGGCGGGCCGCGTCTCGCCGCCGCTGGCTTGGAACAGGGCGGCCTCGATCCCGAGGATCTGGTGCCGGTCCGGCTGCGGCGCGGCGACCGGACGCTGGGCGGGGCGTTGTCCTGGACCAAGCCGGCCTCCCTGGCGCCGTTCCCGGACAACGGCCCGTTCGCCGGGCTGCCGGTCTCCGCGGACGCCACCGTGTCGCGGCAGGTGCTGGCGGAACCGGCCATCGATCTGGGCGAGAAGACCTGGGCACGGCTGCAGGACGGAACACCGATCGTCACCGCCGAACGACGGGACGACGGCTGGTTGGTGCTGATCCACACCACCGCCAACGCCGATTGGACCGACCTGCCGCTGTCGGGTCTGTTCGTGCGGATGTTACGGCGCCTTGTGGCGCTGTCCCACGGGGTGGGCGGCGCGGCCGAGCGGCCACTGCCGCCGCTGAGCTTGTTGGACGGGTTTGGACGGCCTCGGGCCACCGCGACCGGCGCCGATCCCCTGCCCCCGGCGGCGGAGCGCGCATCCGACGCACCGCTCCTGATCGGCCCGCGCCGACCGCCGGGCTATTACGGCGACGACACCGCGCGTGAAGCCGTCAACATGGGGCCAAGCCTGACCGATGCCGCGCCTCGTGACCCGGTGCCGTCGGGCACGGTGACCCAAGCCCTGGACGCCGGTCGCGATCAACCGTTGCAGGGCTGGATGCTGGCACTGGCGCTGGCATTGGCGGCGATCGACACACTTGTCGGGCTCGCCCTGCGGGGTCTGCTGCCGCTCGGCAGGTGGGCTCGGAGCGGCGCGCGAGCGGCCGTGATCGTGCTGGTGGTGGCCCTCGGTGGCGGCGACGCGATTGCGCAGAGCGCCCTACCCTTCCAAGAAGAGTTCACCCCGCTCGACCCCGAGGTGTTCGCGCTGGAGGCCGCGTCGCAGACCCGGCTCGCCTATGTATTGACCGGCGATCCTTGGCTCGACGGCATCAGCCGCGATGGTTTGGTCGGTCTGACCGATGTGTTGACCCGCCGCACGGCCGTCGAACCGGCCCAGCCCTTCGGCCTGGATCTGGAACGCGACGAGCTGGCGTTCTTCCCACTGCTGTACTGGCCGATCACCCGTGACCAGCCGTCGCTGTCCGAGGTCGCGGTCGATCGGGTGAACACCTACATGCGCAATGGCGGGATCGTGGTGTTCGACACCCGCGACCGTTACGAGGTCACCGTCCCCGGTGCCCCAGGTGGCTCGGGGCTGCGTCGGTTGATCGCGCTGAGCCGCGATCTGGAGATTCCACCCCTGGCGCCGGTGCCGGCGACCCATGTGCTGACCCGCAGCTTCTATCTGTTGCAGGACTATCCGGGACGGTACGCGGGAGGACAGGTCTGGATCGAGGACGGCGGGGGCAACCCGGAGAGCGAGGTCAGCCCGATCCTGCTCGGCAGCCATGACTGGGCGGCGGCCTGGGCGGTCGATCGCGACGGACGGCCGCGGTTCCCGGTGGTGCCCGGCGGCGAGGTGCAGCGCGAGATCGCCTATCGGTTCGGCATCAACCTGGTGATGTACGCGCTGACCGGTAACTACAAGGCCGATCAAGTCCACGTCCCCTCGATCCTCGAAAGGCTGGGTCAATGATCCCCGACGCGATCGATCTGGCGTTCGACCCGCTGGTGCCGTGGGCGGTGGTGGCGGTTCTTGGTACGGTCACCGCGCTGGTCGCCGGACTGACCCTGGCGCGGCAGGCACGCGGCGCGGTCTGGCGCACGGCGGCGCTAGCGCTGCTGGCCCTGGCGCTAGCCAATCCGACGCTGATCGCCGAACGGCGCGACCCGCGCGAGGATGTGGTGATCCTGGCGGTCGATCGGACGGCCAGCCAACGCATCGCCGGCCGGCCGGAGCGGACGGACGCCGCCCTCGCCGCCATCGAGGAACGGCTGGCCCGCCTCAACGGCCTGCGGGTCGAGCGGGTCACGGTGGCCGACGGTGACCTAAGCGAGGGCGATACCGGCACCCGTTTGCTGTCGGCGGTGCGGGAGGCGTTGGTCGACGTGCCCGCGAGCCGCGTCGCCGGGGTGATCGCCATCACCGACGGCCAGGTGCACGACGCCGCGGCGGCGTTGCAAGCGGACCGCGTGCCGGCGCCGTTCCACGCCGTGCTGACCGGCGAGCGCGACCGTAAGGACCGACGCCTGCGGGTCGATCAAGCGCCCAGTTTCGGCATGGTCGGCAAGACCGTGACGATCACGCTCGACATCATCGATCCGGCCACCCCGCCGGGCGAAACCGTGACGGTGGCGCTGTCGATCGACGGCGGCGAGCCGACCCCGGTGCCGGTCCCCGCGAACCGCCCGCATGCCATCGCCGTGCCGATCGAGCACGGCGGACAGACCATCGTCGAGCTGACCGCCGAGGCCGGTCCGGCCGAACTGACGCTGGAAAACAACAGCGCGGTGATCGCGATCAGTGGCGTCCGGGACCGGTTGCGCGTGCTGCTGGTGTCGGGCGCGCCGCACGCGGGGGAGCGCACCTGGCGTGACATGTTGAAATCCGACCCGTCGGTCGACTTGGTGCATTTCACCATCCTGCGCCCGCCGGAAAAGCAGGACGGCACGCCGATCCGCGAGCTGTCGTTGATCGCCTTCCCGGTCCGTGAGTTGTTCGAACTGAAACTGGCCGAATTCGACCTGATCATCTTTGACCGCTACCGCCGCCGCGGCGTGCTGCCTCGACTGTATCTGCGGAACATCGCCGACTATGTGCGCAACGGCGGGGCGTTACTGGAAGCCTCGGGGCCGACCTTCGCCGGCCGACTAAGCTTGGCGCGTACGCCGTTGGGCGACGTGCTGCCGGCCCGCCCGACCGGTGGGGTGATCGAAGTCGGGTTCCGGCCCTTGGTGACCGAGCTCGGCGACCGGCACCCCGTCACGGCCGGCCTCGCGGGTGCCGGCGACGGACCCGGCACACAACCGACATGGGGCCGTTGGTTCCGACAAATCGAAGCGCTCGAAGAACATGGCAACGTGGTGATGACCGGCGTCAACGCCCGCCCGCTGTTGATCCTCGACCGGGTTGGCGAGGGGCGCGTCGCGCATCTGCTGTCCGATCATCTGTGGCTGTGGAGCCGGGGCTTCGAGGGCGGCGGGCCGCAGGCCGAGCTTTTGCGCCGGATCGCCCACTGGCTGATGCGGGAGCCGGAGCTGGAGGAGGACGATCTGCGCGCCACGGCCCAAGGGCGCGTAATCGAGATCGAACGCCGCTCCCTCGACCCGGTCGTGGACCCGGTGCGGGTCACCAATCCCGAGGGTGAGGAAACGGTGGTCGAGCTGTCCACCGACCGGATCGGCCGAGGCACGGCGACATTGGGCGTCGATCGGCCGGGTCTGTACCGGCTGACCGACGGCACACGCACCACTCTGGTGGCGGTCGGCGCGCTCAACCCGAAGGAGCTGGCCGACGTGGCGGGCACCGACCGGGAACTGGCGCCGCTCGCCGAGGCGACCGGTGGTCGGATCGTGTGGGCCGACGAGGAGGGTGTGCCGGCGATCCGCCGTGTCTCACCCGACCGCGCGGCCTCCGGCCGTGGTTGGATCGGCTTGCGCGCGAACGGCGACTACGTTGTCACGGGCGTGTTGAGCGTGCCGGCGCTGCCGGCGGCGCTCGCCCTGGTTCTGGTCATGGGCTCGTTGCTGCTGGCGTGGCGGCGCGAGGGCGATTAGCTCCAAGACGACGGACCGGCAACCACGCGAACCGCGTGATCGATGAAGGCGGTTGACCAGCTTACTGTATTGTCTTTTCTTCGTAAACAATTTATCCAAAAACCATACCTTTATAACGAAACAATAGACGATTACCTGTTGCGTTGACAGCGTGGCCGTGCGCCGGGTCGTCATGAGCAGGGTTCTGGCTTTTTCTTATTCAAGCCATGGCCATATCGACACCATGGCGCGCATAGCCGCCAAGCTCGCGGCCTGATCGGCGAGCCCGACAAGGAGACGACGATGATCGATGTTCGCCCGTTCGACAGCCTCGGCCAATTCGATATCGACTGGCTGAAGGCGCGTCATCATTTCAGCTTCGGTCACTACATGGATCGCAACCGTATGGGCTTCGGCGCCCTGCGTGTCTGGAACGACGACACCATCCAACCGGACACCGGGTTCGACCCGCACCCGCACCGCGACATGGAAATCATCACCTATGTCCGGCGCGGCGCCATCACCCATCGCGACCGCCTCGGCAACGAGGGTCGGACCGAAGCCGGCGACGTGCAGGTGATGTCCGCCGGCACCGGCATTGTCCACGCCGAGTACAACCTGGAGCCGGACATCACCCAGATTTTCCAGATCTGGATCGAGCCCTCGGCCCCCGGGTTCGAGCCGCGTTGGGACAGCCGCTCCTTCCCCAAGGGTGACCGCGCCGGCGAGTTGATCGTGCTCGCCTCGGGACGACCGCAGGACAAGGATGCCCTGCGGATCAACCAGGACGCGGCCGTATTCGGCGCCACGTTGCAGGCCGGCCAGTCCGTGACCCACCCGATCGGTGCCGGCCGCAAGGTTTATCTGGTGGCGGCGACCGGCGCCATCACGGTCGACGGGGTGCCGGTGGCGGCGCGCGACGGGGTGGCCGTCGCCGACCAAGAGACGATAACGATCGTCGCCACGGACACCGCCGAGATTGTTCTCGTCGACGTGCCGTAACGCGTTGCTGTCTCTTGAGCGGGGCGGATCGAATGGCGAAACCGCCGGGCGTCATCTCCCGTCGGTTTCGTTCGCCGTGCGCAACCAGGTCGAGATGACGATTCCGGCGTTCTCGGAATCAAACCGCGCCCGGGTTCCGCCCGGGTCGTGAGCAACGATGACGCCGGCCAATTCGAGTCCGGAATTCGGGTCGTGCACAACGATGGACGTGCCTGGTTCCGCCGCTATCGGCGGAACCAGGCGCACGCCGCCAACCGAAACATCCTCCAGTCGGCATTCCACAACCGTGTCGCCGACCGTGACCCGTAGCGGTGCCGACACCTGATAGCGGGGATGGCGCCGCCGCTCCGCCGGCTGCCGGGCACCCAGAAACAGCTCCTTCAACCAGCGCATCAATTCCGCCTCAGCTATTTTCATTCGGAACGCAATTTGCGTGTATTGTACGTATATCGCACAACGCTGACGAGGCAGTGTCCTTGTTTTTAACCAATTCGGTCTGCTAAGGATGACGAACGCTGCACGACCGTCCGCATATTGCCGGCGGCCGTAAGGGGAAAGCCGATGTCGGCGGAAGCCATAGAGTCCGAGAATTATTCGGACGACGATAAGGATGCGTTGCACATCCTTCCGCTGTCGATCATTCCTTTGCAAACGCCGGGAATGCGACGGCCAAGGCTGATTAAGAACTCTCGCTTCGATACCGTCGTCGAGTTGTTCAAGGATTCCCGCTCCGGCTCCGGTCAGATCGATGTCGCCGGCCTGTCCGATTTCTTCGACTCCTCGGCACCGACCTTCATCGCCGACCGAACCATCATCGAGGCCTTGGCTGCGTCGCCAAGCTTCGATGTCTATTCCCTGCGGCTGACCCTGCGTTCGCACAACATCAAGATCGAAGAGGCCGAGCATCTGCGCCTGTCCCCCAAGATGCAGGAAAAGCTGACCGACTACATGCAGGTGTTCACTCGTCCCTTGGTGCAGAAGGTGTTCGGTCAGGACACGCGGGAGGTATCTTCCGCTACCGAGATCTTCGCGATGTTCCGCGAGGTCGATCGTGACGAGGCGCTACGTCGGATCAAGGCGATTTCCGACGCGCTTGGTCTGGACATCGACCAGATTCCCGGATTCCTGGAGGATTATGGCGATATCTTCCTGTCGCTCAGCTACTTCAAACGTTATCTCGACACGATCCGGCCGGCCTGCGACGAACTGGCGGCCTGGGTTCGCGAAGGCATTGTCGACACCCATCTGCGCCATAACAAGGACGCGATGAAAGCCTGCGAGTTGGTGAAGACCGAGTTGGACAACGCCCTCGCCTTTACCGCCCAACGCTTCAAGGCATTCGATGAGGCGTCTCGAGAGTTCTGGGTCGATCTGTCGAAGGACCGGTACGCTGAGCTACGCCAGCTCATCCAGAGCCAACACCACACCGTGGGCGGGGTGTTGTGCGGTTTGTCGGTCAAGATCGATCGCTGGAATCAAGACTTCCCCAATGGCGGCGGCAGCCCGAACAAACGCTCTGACTGGCTTGTGGCCGAGATGGTGCCGGGGCTTGATAAAATCCGCGCGCTGCAGAAACACGCGCCGAACCTGCATTGATACCTCGCTCTAACCGCCCGGCTCGTCCAGCGGCAGATCGACGAAGCGGTCGAACGCGCCCTCGGCGATCCGCGCCGCCACCGCCTCGATGTCCGGCGCCATGAGACGGTCGCGATCGTAGAAATCGGCGACCGCGCGCACCTCGGCGATCGCCTCGCCCAACACCGCCGAGGTGGCGAGCGGCCGGCGCAACTCCACCCCCTGCGCCGCCGCCAACAGCTCGATCGCCACGATCCGCCGGAGATTGGCCGCCAACGGCAGCAGCCGCCGCGCCCCGTGGGTCGCCATCGAGACGTGATCCTCCTGGTTGGCCGAGGTCGGCAGACTGTCGATGCTGGTGGGCGCGGCGAGCTGTTTGTTCTCGGACGCCAGTGCCGCCGCCGTCACATGGGCGATCATGAAGCCGGAATTAATCCCTGGCTCGGCCACCAGAAACGGCGGCAGCGTGGAGATGTTGGCATCCATCAGCAGCGCGGTCCGCCGCTCCGACAAGGCGCCGATCTCGGCGGCGGCGATGGCGATCTGATCGGCCGCCAAGGCCACCGGCTCGGCATGGAAATTGCCGCCCGAAATCACCTCGCCCTCGGCGGGGAACACCAGCGGGTTGTCGGACACCGCGTTGGCCTCGGCCACCAGACGGCCGGCGGCGAACCGCAGATGATCCAGCACCGCCCCCATGACCTGGGGCTGGCAGCGCAGCGAGTACGGATCCTGCACCCGGTCGCAATCCAGATGCGAGGCGCGAATCACCGAGCCGCGCAGCAACGCCCGGATGCTCGCGGCCACCGCCGCCTGGCCCGGATGGGCGCGTAGCGCATGGATGCGGGCGTCAAACGGCGTGTCGGCGCCCATCGCCGCGTCGACCGACAACGCCCCCGCCACCAGGGCGGCGCGGAACACTTGGTCGATCTCGAACAGCCCGGCCAGCGCCAGTGCCGTCGACACCTGGGTGCCGTTGAGCAGCGCCAGGCCTTCTTTCGGAGCCAGGATCAGCGCCTCGATCCCCGCGGCTTGAAGCGCCGCCGGTCCTGATAGGCGTTCCCCACCCCGGCGCGCCTCACCCTCGCCGATCAGCACAGCCGACATGTGCGCCAGCGGTGCCAGATCGCCCGACGCACCGACCGAGCCCTGGGACGGGATCACCGGCATCACCCCGGTGTTGGTCAGCGCGATCAGCGCGTCGATCACCTCGCCGCGCACCCCGGAATGCCCACGGCCCAAGCCGTTGGCCTTGAGCGCGAGGATCAGGTGCACCACCGCGTCATCCAGCGGCTCGCCCACCCCGGCGGCGTGGCTGCGGACCAGCGCCTTCTGCAGCTCCTCCAGCCGGTCGGCCGGGATCGTCGTGCTGGCGAGCTTGCCGAAGCCGGTGTTCACGCCATAGACCACCGCCCCCGAGGCGATCACCCGCGCCACCGTGGCGGCCGCGTCGGCGATTGCCTCGCGCGCGTCGGGGTTCAGCGCAAGCGCCAGCCGCTCGCGATACAGTCGGCGGCAGTCCTCCAACGTCAGCGTGCCGGGCGTCAGGGTCAGGGTCTCGATCATCGCCCGCCCTCCAGGAATGGCAAGTTCAGTCCCTGCTCGCGGGCGCAGTCGATGGCGATGTCGTAGCCGGCGTCGGCGTGGCGCATGACGCCGGTCGCCGGGTCGTTCCACAGCACCCGCTCGACCCGCCGCGCCGCCTCCTCGGTGCCGTCGCAGACCACCACCATGCCGGCATGTTGCGAATAGCCGATACCGACGCCGCCGCCGTGATGGATCGACACCCAGGTGGCGCCCGATGCGCAGTTCAGCAGCGCGTTCAGCAACGGCCAATCGGCCACCGCGTCGGAGCCGTCCTTCATCGCCTCGGTCTCGCGGTTGGGGCTGGCGACCGAGCCGGAATCCAGATGGTCGCGGCCGATCACCACCGGCCCAATCTCGCCCTGGGCGACCATCTCGTTGAACGCCAACCCAAGCCGGTGCCGATCGCCCAGCCCGACCCAGCAGATACGACTCGGCAGACCTTGGAAGTGAATGCGCTCCTTGGCCATGTCGAGCCAGTTGTGCAGATGCGGGTCGTCCGGGATCACCTCCTTCACCTTGGCGTCGGTCTTGTAGATGTCCTCGGGATCGCCGGACAGCGCCGCCCAGCGGAACGGCCCGATCCCGCGACAGAACAGCGGTCGGATATAGGCGGGCACGAAGCCGGGAAAATCGAACGCGTCCTCCACCCCGACGTCGAACGCCATCTGCCGAAGATTGTTGCCGTAATCCAGCGTCGGCACCCCCTCGCGCCAGAACGCCAGCATCGCTTTCACATGCTCGGCCATCGACGCCATCGCGGCCTTGGTCACCGCTGCCGGTTCACGCTCGCGCTGGCGTTCGGCTTCGTCGAGGCTCCACCCGGCGGGCAGGTAGCCGTTCAACGGGTCATGGGCGCTGGTCTGGTCGGTCACGACGTCCGGCCGCACCCCGCGCCGGACCAGTTCCGGATAAACCTCGGCCGCGTTGCCCAACAGGCCGACCGACACCGCCTCACCATTGGCGCACGCCTCTTGGATAATCGCCAACGCGTCGTCCAGATTGTCGGCCTTGCGGTCGAGATAGCCGGTTTCCAGCCGCCGCTCGATCCGGCTCGGCTGACACTCGACCGCCAGCATCGACGCCCCCGCCATGGTCGCCGCCAGCGGTTGCGCGCCACCCATCCCGCCGAGGCCGGCGGTCAGGATCCAGCGCCCTTTGAGATTGCCGCCGTAGTGTTGCCGGCCAACCTCGACGAAGGTCTCGTAGGTGCCTTGCACGATCCCCTGGCTGCCGATGTAGATCCATGACCCGGCGGTCATCTGGCCGTACATCATCAGGCCCTGGCGATCGAGGGCGTGGAAATGCTCCCAATTCGCCCATTTGCCGACCAGATTGGAGTTGGCGATCAACACCCGGGGGGCGTCCGGGTGGGTACGGAACACGCCGACCGGCTTGCCCGACTGCACCAACAGGGTCTGGTCGTCCTCCAGATCCTTCAACGCCGAGACGATGCGGTCGAAACTGGCCCAGTCCCGCGCCGCCCGGCCGATGCCGCCATAGACCACCAGCGCCTCCGGCTTCTCGGCGACCTCCGGATCGAGGTTGTTCATCAGCATGCGCAGCGCCCCCTCGGTCTGCCAGCTTTTCGCCGACAAGGTGGTGCCGCGCGCCGCGCGGATGTGCCGGGCGTTGTCGAGGCGTGGATCGGTGGTCGGGGTCATGGCTAGTTCCTTCGTCTGTTCGGCTTCCGCCGGCACCCCGAGGATGGCATAAGCCCAGACCATGGACGAGATGCCTCCGACACCGGCCATCCGGCTTGATGGTGTTACCCGTGATTTCGCCGATCTGCGGGTGCTCGCACCGCTCGATCTTACGGTCGCGGCGCAGAGCTTCGTCGCCCTGGTCGGGCCGTCGGGCTGTGGCAAGTCGACACTGCTGCGGCTGATGGCCGGGCTGGACAGGCCAAGCGCCGGAACGGTCTGGGCGCATGGCGAGCCGGTGACGCACCCAAGCCCCGATCGCGGTGTGGTGTTCCAACAGCCGGCGCTGTTCCCGTGGCTGGATGCGGCCGACAACATCGGCTTTGGCCTGGTCGAAGCCGGGCTACCTCGTGAGGTGGTGCGCGACCGGGTGGCCGAATGGATCAGCACCGTCGGGCTTGACGGCTTCACGGCAAGCCTACCGCGCGCGTTGTCCGGCGGCATGGCACAGCGTGCGGCCCTGGCCCGGGCGTTGGCGCCGGAACCGCGCCTGCTGCTGCTGGACGAACCGTTCGGCGCGCTGGACCGGATCACCCGGCAGGAGATGCAGGGGCTGCTGGCCGCCGTGCGAACCCGCACCACGGCCACCGTCATCCTGGTCACCCACGACGTGGAGGAAGCGGTCTATTTGGCCGATCGGGTGCTGGTGCTGTCCCCTCGGCCGGGGCGGATCGTCGCCGATATCGCCATCGCCCTGTCGCGTCCGGGAACCGCGCGAACCGACCCGGCGTTCATCGCCCTACGCGCCCGCGTCGAAGCCGCCTTGGCCGACGCGATGGGCCGAACCAACGGCTAGCCGGACAGGCGGCTCGGCATCGCGCCGCATTCCCTGCGCGCGATCCGGCGCGGCGGCCGGTTTATGCCCGACGACCGAGGCTAGTTTGGGCGATGGTTTGTTCCCGGCCGAGGAATACCTTGCCGAGGGCGGGGCCATCGGCATCGGCCCCGACAGTCACGTTTGCGTGAACCCGGCGGAGGAACCGCGCCGTCCGGGACCCGCGTCACCGCCATCATGACCGGCGGTGCCCTTAGAGACACGCGTGGCGGCATAAACCGGTGCGCGAAAACATCCCCACGCCATAGGTCTCGCCACGATCCTCGCCGGCCTTGCATCACGCGCGTAACGTGCACTATGACTCCCGGATAGCACGAGCGGGGGGCACGCAGCGTGGAAGCGAACAAAGACCAATCGGTTCAGTTGCTGCGGCAGAACGCGGCAACAGCGGCGACGATCTTGCGGGTTCTCGCGAATGACCGCCGGTTGATGGTGTTATGCGAACTCGTGCAGGCTGGCGAACGCTCGGTCTCCGAGTTGGAACGGGCGTGCGGCATTTCCCAATCCGCCTTGTCGCAGCACCTCGCCAAGATGCGTCAGCACGGTGTCGTCAAAACGCGCCGGTCCGCGCAGACGGTGTTCTATTCGGTCGCTTCGGCCGACGTGATGGCGTTGCTCGACACGCTGTGCCGATTGTACGGCAAACCACACGAGGAACCGGCGGCGCATCGGCGGCGGGTCGGCGAGTGACGCCTCGCCCATGACCGGACCCGCCGCCTCATTCGTCGATCCGGGCACCCTTGCCGGTTGGATGGCGACGAATCTGGTCACCCTGATTGACGTCCGCGAGCCGCATGAGTTTGCCGAAGCCCGGATCGCCGGCTCAACCCTCGTGCCGCTGTCCCAATTCGACCCGGCCGACATCTTGGCGGCGCCGGGAACGCGACTGGTCATCCACTGCCGCAGCGGGGTGCGCTGCGGTGCCGCCGCCGAACGTCTGCTTGCCAGCGGGTTCGACCAGCCGATGTGGCGCCTAGAAGGCGGCATCATCAACTGGATCCATGCCGGACGACCGACCGAACGCGGCGACTAGAAGCAACCGGCACGTCCCGGCACATTTCTAACAATCCCTTGAGTCAAAGGGCTTTTCAGGGCGGCACGCAAGGTGTAGTGACATAGGGCACGCCCCCCGGATCACCCGGCGGGGCGTGGTTTCGTTTCGCCAACGGTTCCTCGATGCCGAGTTTGATTCCGATCTACCTGCCCATAGCTGAAATGTCAGTGGACGTTCTGCTGATTCTGGGCATGGGCGGCATGATTGGATTTCTATCGGGGTTGTTCGGCGTGGGCGGCGGATTTCTGATGACGCCGCTGCTGATCTTCATTGGTGTGCCGGCGGCGGTCGCCGTGGGCACCGAGGCAAACCAGATCGTCGCCTCCTCGGTTTCCGGCGTGATCGCCCATTGGCGGCGCGGCAATGTCGATTTCAAGATGGGCGGTGTGCTGCTGGTCGGCGGTTTCCTGGGGTCGTCCATCGGCGTGTGGGCCTTCGCCGCGTTGCGCACCCACGGTCAGATCGATCTAGCGATCAAACTGCTCTACGTCGTGTTCCTCGGCACCATCGGCGCGCTGATGCTGAGCGAGAGCCTGCGCGCCATCCTTCGATCCCGCAGGAAGCTGCCGCCGCGTGGCAAGCTGCATCAGCATACATGGCTGCACGGTCTGCCGTTGAAGATGCGGTTTCGGCGCTCAAAACTCTACATCAGCGCTTTTCTGCCTCTGGGTATCGGCTTCTTCGTTGGCATTTTGGCGGCGTTGATGGGCGTTGGCGGCGGTTTCATCATGGTGCCGGCAATGATCTATCTCCTCGGCATGCCGACCAGTGTGGTGGTCGGCACCTCGCTGTTTCAGATCATTTTCGTCACCGCCAACGTCACCTTGCTGCAAGCGATCAACACCCAAACCGTGGATGTTGTGTTGGCGATCCTGCTGTTGATCGGTGCCGTGATCGGCGCGCAGATCGGCACCCGGTTCAGCGGCCGCTTGAAGGGTGAGCAGTTGCGCGGCCTGTTGGCGTTGATGGTCATGATAGTGTGTATCAAGCTCGGCTTCGACTTGGTCGTCACGCCGCAGGACGTGTTCTCCATCGTTCCAGCGATAGGGCATTAAACGATGTTCATCCGCGCCTTCACGCTCACCTTCCTGGCCGTTCTCGGCATTCTGGGCGCAACCTCTTCAGCCCGGGCACAACAGGAACTGGTGGCTGATCTGTCAGACCATCTGGTGGCCATTACCACCGGCTTCACCGGTGCCGATGTCCTGCTGTTCGGCGCGATCGAGGGCGAGGGCGAAATCGTGGTGGTGGTAACCGGTCCGCGTGACCGGGTGACCGTGCGACGCAAGGACCGTGTCATCGGCGTGTGGGCCAATGTCGACTCCATGACCTTTGAGAACGTGCCGGCATTCTACGCCGTCGCCACCACCAAACCGCTGGGCGAGGTAGCGCCGGAGGACGTTCGGGCCCGACAGGAGATCGGCGTCGAGAACATCAATATGCGCCCCGTCGGCGTGGACGCGGCGGTTCCTCCGTCGCAAATCGACACCTTCCGCTCGGCCCTGATCCGGAACAAAACGCGGCAGCGGTTATATGGCGCCGAGGTTCAGCCGATTACCGTGCTGTCGGACCGCCTGTTCCGCAGCCGGGTGCACTTCCCCACCAACGTGACCACCGGCATCTACACCGTCTCGGTCTACTACATCCGCGACGGCAGCCCGGTGCACGCTCAGACCACGCCGCTGCAAATATCCAAGGTCGGAATCGGCGCCGATGTGTTTTTGTTCGCCCACACCAATTCCGCCGCCTATGGCCTGATCGCCATCGCTATCGCCGTGGCGGCGGGCTGGCTCGCGGCGGCGATCTTCCGTAAGGTCTGAGTTCCTGCAATGGCTATACAGGACCAAGTATGAGCGATAGTCCGCACGAGCCGCAACGCGTCTTCCTCGTCGTCATCGACGACAGCGAGGAGATGAAAGTCGCTTTGCGCTTCGCCTGTCAGCGGGCGCGCCACACCGGCGGCCGGGTGGCGTTGTTCCGCGCCATCGAGCCGGTGGAGTTTCAGCACTGGATGGGTGTGGGCGAGTTGATGCGCGAGGAAGCCCGCGCCGAGGCGGAGGCGCTGATGGAGCGCATGAGCGAGATGGTGGTGGAAATCTCCGGGACGATCCCGGTACTCTACCTGCGCGAGGGGCCGGTGCGCGAGGAGCTGATGAAGCTGATCGACGAAGAACCGACGATTTCCATTCTGGTGCTCGGCGCCGATACCAACGCCGACAACCCCGGCCCGCTGGTGTCGTATCTATCGACCAAGGGGGCGGCCCGCCTGCGCATCCCGATCACCATTGTGCCCGGAACATTGACCGACAAAGAAATCGACGGGCTGACGTGATCGCCCCCGACGACGGGCTACCCGTCATAACGCTTTGATCTGCCTCAAGGCCGGCCCGTCATCGACAACAGCCCCGGCTCACGCGCTCAGAGCGTCTCCTCGATCAGCGCCTTGTAGGCCGCGTTCCGCGTCACCCGCGCCATCAGCGCCGCGTCGGCGATCCCGGTGAGTTCGGCCGGCTTGGTGCCTTCGCGCAACGCCTTCAGGGTCTCGTACACCGCCCGCACACCGGCGGCGAAGGGTTGATGGCCCTGAAGGCAGAGCCGCACGCCCCGGGCGCTCAGATAGTCCAGGTCCTGAATCTCCGGTGTGGTGCCGCCGAGGATGATCGGCACCGAGACCGCCGCGGCCACGGCGTCGATCTGATCACGGGTCTTGGCGCCCACCAGGAACACCGCATCCACACCCACGGCCTCATAGGCTCGCACCCGTTCGATGGCATCCTCGACCCCGGTGACGGAGAGCGCGCTGGTGCGCCCGGCGATGGTCAGGCCCGGATCGGTGCGGCCGGCCAGGGCCGCCTTCATCTTGCCGACCCCCTCCTCGACCGACAGCAGGATAGTGGCGCCATCGGAGCCAAAGGGTTGCGGCAGGGCGGTGTCCTCGATCGATAGCCCCGCCACCCCCGCCATCTCCAACTCCTCGACGGTGCGTCTGACGTTCAAGGCATTGCCGTAACCGTGATCGGCGTCGACCATCAAAGGGATCGCGCTCGCCCGGCCAATGCGCCGGGCTTGGTCGGCGAACTCGCTCAGCGTCAGCACGATCAGATCGGGCGCGCCCAGCACAGTCATCGAGGCGATCGAACCCGCGAACATACCGATCTCGAAGCCCAAATCCTCGGCGATTCGCGCCGAGATCGGATCGTACACCGATCCGGGAAAGACGCACCGATCGGCCGCGAACGCCTCCCGAAACCGCTTCCGCCTCTCGTTGAACCGCATACCCGTCTCCTGAATTTTGGACCGTCCGTGATGGCCGACTCGCAGCCTAGCGGTTTCGGCGCCCGGGGAGAACGGACACCAGGGACGCTGTATTCTTCGTTGCTCGGCGACGGCCGCCCGCACCGCGCTTGACCGCCGCTGCCCCCGCTTGCGATGCTCGGTTCCCACCGCCAGAAACCCGGACAAGCTGATGTTTCCCAATCCCTTCGAGACCGTACGGGAAACCGTCGACCCGTCGCCCGCCGTTTCCGACGCGGTGACCTATACCACCTGCTACATGTGCGCCTGCCGGTGCGGCATCAAAGTGCACCTGAAGGACGGGCGCATCCGTTACATCGAGGGCAACAAGAACCATCCGGTGAACAAGGGCGTGCTGTGCGCCAAGGGCGCGGCCGGAATCATGCAACATTACTCCCCGGCCCGGCTGACCAAGCCGTTGAAGCGGGTCGGCCCGCGCGGTTCCGGGGAGTTCCAGGAAATCGAGTGGGACGAAGCGCTGTCGACGGCGGCGGGCTGGCTCAAGGAGGTGCGGGAGCGCGATCCGCGCAAGCTCGCCTTCTTCACCGGCCGCGATCAGTCGCAATCGCTGACCGGCTGGTGGGCCAGCCAGTTCGGCACCCCGAACCACGCCGCCCATGGCGGGTTCTGTTCGGTCAACATGGCGGCCGCCGGGCTGTACACCATCGGTGGGTCGTTCTGGGAGTTCGGTGAGCCGGACTGGGATCACACCCGCTATTTCGTGATGTTCGGCGTCGCCGAGGACCACGACAGCAACCCGATCAAGATGGGGTTGGGTAAGATCAAGGGGCGGGGGGCCAAGTTCGTCTCGGTCAACCCGGTGAAGACCGGCTATTCCGCCATCGCCGACGAGTGGGTCGGTATTCGTCCGGGGACCGACGGCCTGTTCGTGATGGCGCTGATCCACGAGTTGATCAAGGCGCGTCGCGTCGATCTCGACTACCTGGTGCGCTACACCAACGCACCGTGGCTGGTGATCCGCGATCCAGGTGCCGCCGATGACGGGCTGTTCGCCCGCGACGCCGACGGCAAGCCGCTGTGCTTCGACAAGAAGGCCAACGCGCTGGCCAACGCGCTGGAGGCCGAGGTGACCCCGGCGCTGGTCGGCGAACATACCCTGGCCGACGGCCGTATCGCCGTGCCGGTGTTCCAATTGCTGATGGACCGCTACAGCGACGACAGCTACAGCCCCGATGCGGTGGCCGAGCGCTGCGGCATCGACGCCGACCGCATCCGCCGGCTTGCCGCCGAGATCGCCCACGCCGCCTTCGAGCAGGAGGTGGTGATCGACCAGCCCTGGACCGACTGGGCCGGCCGCCGGCATGAGACGATGATCGGCCGGCCGGTCTCGATGCACGCCATGCGCGGCATCTCGGCGCACTCCAACGGCTTTCACACCTGCCGGGCGCTGCACCTGTTGCAAATCCTGATCGGCTCGATCGACGCGCCGGGCGGCTTCCGCTACAAGCCGCCGTTCCCCAAGCCGGTGCCGCCGCCGGTCAAACCCGTTGGCAGAGCCGATCAGATCATGCCGGGCACGCCGATGGCCGGCCCGCCGCTCGGCTTTCCGATGGGTCCCGAGGATCTGCTGGTCGAGCCGGACGGCACGCCGCGACGCATCGACAAGGCCTATTCCTGGGACGCGCCGATCGCCGCCCACGGCATGATGCACATGGCGATTCACAACGCCTGGGCCGGCGATCCGTACCCGATCGACGTGTTGTTCATGTACATGGCCAACATGAGTTGGAACTCGACGATGAACACGTCGGGCACCATCGCCATGCTGACCGACACCGATCCCGAGACCGGCGAGTACAAAATCCCCAAGCTGATCTACTCCGATGCCTACGCCTCCGAGATGGTGGCCTATGCCGATCTGGTGCTGCCGGACACCACCTATCTGGAGCGTTGGGACTGCATCTCGCTGCTCGACCGGCCGATCTGCGACGCCGACGGCGCCGCCGATGCCATCCGCCAGCCGGTGGTGGCGCCTGACCGCGATGTGCGGCCGTTCCAGGAGGTGCTGATCGATATCGGCCACCGCATCGGCCTGCCCGGCCTGACCAACCAGGACGGCAGCGCCAAATACCCTGGCGGCTATCCCGACTACCTCGCTAACCACGAACGAGCCCCCGGTGTCGGCCCGCTCGCCGGATGGCGCGGCGCCGACGGCACGAAGGAGGGCAAGGGCGAGCCGAACCCCAACCAGCTCGACCGCTATGTCGAGAACCAGTGCTTCTGGCGCCACGAATTCGCGCCGGAGGAACGGTATTTCAAGCACGCCAACAAGGCGTATCTGGAAAAAGCGGTGACCCTGGGCCTGATCGGCCATGCCGATCCGATCATCCACCAGATCTACAGCGAGCCGCTGCAGAAATTCCGGCTGGCGGCGCGTGGCCACGGCGCGGTGCTGCCCCCCGAGCATCACCGGGAGCGGATCGAGACCTATTTCGACCCGTTGCCGTTCTGGTACCCGCCGTTCGAGGAGACCGCCGTCGAGGCGGATGGCTTCCCGATGCACGCCGTCACCCAACGGCCCGCCGCGATGTATCATTCGTGGGGGTCGATGAACGCCTGGCTGCGGCAAATCCACGGGTTGAACAAGCTCTTCATCAACCGTGGCCGGGCCGAAAGCCTGGGTATCGCCGACGGCGACTGGGTCCACGTCACCTCGCACCACGGCCGCATCAAGGCGCAGGCCAAGCTGATGGAAGGCACCAACCCCGACACGGTGTGGACCTGGAACGCGGTCGGCAAACGCAAGGGGACGTGGGGGCTCGACACATCGGCGCCCGAGGCGACCAAGGGATTCCTGCTCAACCACCTGATCGCCGAGCTGCTGCCGCAGAAGGGCGACGGCTACCGCTACGCCAACGCCGACCCGGTGACCGGGCAGGCGGCGTGGTACGACCTCCGGGTCCGGATCGAACGGGCCGAGGCCGACGCACCTGGGGTTGAAGCCGAGCCCCGGCTCGATCCCATACTCGCACCGCCCGGCGCGAAAACCCCGGCCGCCACCGTGCGCTACACCGGCCGGGAGGCGGCGGAATGACCAGCCTGCCCAACCCGGCGCCAACCAAGAAACTCGGCCTGGTCATCGACCTGGACATCTGCGTCGGCTGCCACGCCTGCGCGGTGAACTGCAAGGAGTGGAATACCGGCGGGCATTCGGCGCCGCTGACCGACTGGAACGCCTATTCCGGCGCCGAGGCCGAGGACGGCGAGGACACCGGCGCCTGGGGCGTGTGGTTCAACCGCATCCACACCTACGAGGCCGGTGAGGGCGCCGAGGCGCGCACCGTCCACTTCCCGCGCTCCTGCCTGCATTGCGAGGAGCCGGCCTGTGTCAGCGTCTGCCCGACCGGCGCCAGCTATAAGCGCGAGGAGGACGGCATCGTCCTGGTCAACCCGGACACCTGCATCGGCTGCAAACTGTGCTCCTGGGCCTGCCCCTATGGCGCGCGGGAATACGACCACGAAGACGGTGTGATGAAGAAATGCACGATGTGCATCGACCGCATCTACAACGAGAACCTGGAGGAAGTCGACCGGGTGCCGGCCTGTGTCTCGACCTGTCCGGTGAGCGCGCGGCATTTCGGCGACCTCGGCGACGCGGACAGCGCGGTGTCCAAGCTGGTGGCCGAGCGTGGCGGCTACGACCTGATGCCGGAGATGGGCTACAAGCCGGTGAACAAATACCTGCCGCCACGGCCGCGCAAGGATACCGCCGGGGCCACCGGCGCGCCGACCCGGCTAGAGGCCTTGGCCGCGCAAGCCGCCGACGCGGTGCCGACCGGCGCCGGGGGCAGCAAGCTGCTGTCCTGGGTCGACGCCATGCTGTCACGCTGACGGAGGGACGAGATGCATCCCGCCGCTTCCGTCATCTTCTTCACCTCGGCCTCGGGCGCCGGCTACGGGTTGTTGTTCCTGCTTGGCATCGCCGGCGCCGGCGGCCTGGTGCCGGGGAGCCTGGCGCTTGGGCTGGTCGGCTTCGCGCTGTCGCTCGGGTTGATCACCGCCGGGTTGATGGCCTCGACCTTCCACCTCGGCCACCCGGAGCGGGCGTGGCGGGCGCTGTCGCAGTGGCGTTCGTCCTGGCTGTCGCGCGAGGGGTTGGCCGCCATCGCCACCTATATCCCGGCCGGGCTGTTCGCCGTCGGCTGGGTGTTTTTGGGTGAAACCCGCGGTGTCTGGGGGGTGTTCGGCCTGCTGGCCAGCCTCGGCGCGGTAGCGACCATCGCCTGCACCGGCATGATCTACGCCTCGCTGCCAACCATCCGGCAGTGGCACCATCCGATGGTGGTGCCGGTCTATCTGGTATTGGGGTTGTACAACGGCGCGCTGTGGATGGCCGTGCTGACCAGCACGTTGGGGGGTGAGGCCGAGCTGTTCCTCGACCTTGCCATCATCGCCGGGTTGCTCGCGGCGGCGGTGAAGACCGCCTACTGGCGTTCGATCGACCGGGCCGTGGCCAAGACAACCTCGGGTACCGCCACCGGGCTGGGCGATCTCGGCCGGGTGCGGCTGCTGGAAGGACCGTCGACCTCGCGCAACTACGTCATGCGCGAGATGGGCTACCGCGTCGCCCGCAAGCACGCGGCCAAACTGCGGCTGATCGCCGGGCTTCTCGGTGTGCTCGTGCCGCTGGCGCTGCTGCCGCTTGTGACGTTGGGCAGCGGTGGTTGGACGATGATTCCGCTGTTCCTGGCGGCGCTGTCCGGCTCGGCCGGCGTGGTGGTCGAACGTTGGCTGTTCTTCGCCGAGGCGACCCATGTGGTGACGACCTATTACGGCGCCGAGGCGGCCTGACCCCTCTCCGCCGGCCGTTCGTAATAGTCGTCGAACGGCTCATCATACATCCAGACGAATCCGTGCCGGGCATAGAACCGGGCGGCCGGGCTACCCTTGAGCACACCGAGGCGGATCGGCAGGCCGGCGCCCTCGGCCTCGGCGATCAGATCGGCCATGATCCGCCCACCGATGCCCCGGCCCTGGAACGCATCGTCGAGATAGAAATGCTCCAGCGTGAACCACCCGTCCTCGCGCCGGAACGACACGCAGCCGGCGAAGCCGCCGTCGACATCAATCAGCCGCAGATGCTCGGGCGCGAAGGTGTCGGCGAAGTAGCGCCGGGCGCGGTCCGGGTCGAATCGGCCCACGCGCTCCAGATGCGGGCGCAAGGCACGGATGCGAACGGCGAGCACGGGCTCGAAATCCCCGGCCGTGGCGGGGCGGTAGGCGATCCGGGGCTCCGTCATGCCTCACTCGGCTGCGGTTCCGCTTCCTCCTCGGCTTCCGGATCCCAGCGCGGATCAATCTCGGATGCCATCGGGCTGGTGCGGGAGACCGCGACCCACGGCCCCTGCTCGTCCATCGGCACCGCCGCCCGCTGGGTCATCCGCCACAGCGCAAAACATCCGACCAGCGCCGACACCAAGGCGCCGAACCCGTAGAAGCTCCAGTGTCCAAGAGTGTCCATCGCCGTGGTCGAGGCGATCGGCCCGATCACCGCGCCAATGCCGAAGGCCAACAGCAAACCGGCGCTGGCCGGGACCAGATCGGCCGGGTCGATGTGATCGTTGGCGTGGGCCACCGACAGGGAGTACAGGCTCATGCCGACGCCGCCATAGGCGGTGGCGAGGGCAATGAACGGCCAGAATCCGGGAAACGGCAGCAACGCCAGCAACACGCCCAGCACCGCGGTAACGAACAACGCCACGGTGATCACCGTCCGCCGGTCGAACACGTCGGAGACCTTGCCGATCGGCCATTGCAGGATCAACCCGCCGATGATGCTGGCCGACACGAAAATCGCCACCTCCGACACGTCGAAGCCGATGGCGATCGCGAACACCGAGCCGGTGCCGAAGATCGCCCCGGCGATCACCCCGCTGGCGAAGCCGCCGATCACGCCGAGCGGCGAGATGCGATACAGCTCGCGAAAGCTCAGCGCCGAGGGCGACACCGCACCCGACCCGGCCGACCGCGACAAGGTCAACGGCACCAGCGACAACGAGAACAGGATCGACACAAAGCCGTACAGCACGAAGCTGCTCGGCGGCGACAGGTTGAGCAGGAACTGCCCGCCGCCGAGCGCCGAGTACTGCAACACCATGTAGATCGACAGCAGGCTGCCGCGCTGATCGTTGCTGGTGGCGCCGTTTAGCCAGCTTTCGGCGACCATGTAGGCGCCGGCCATGCAGAACCCGAACACCGTCCGCAACACGAACCAATACAGCGGCTCGACATAGAACGAATGCGCGATGGCGGTGGCCGAGACGATCGACATCAAGGCCGCGAACGCCCGGACGTGGCCGACCCGCTCGATGATCCGGCCACAGGTCAGACTGCCGAGCACCATGCCGACGAAGTAGCCGGACATCACCAGTCCCGCGACCTGGGAAGAGACGGCGCCGTCCTGGCCGAGCCGCACGCCAAGCAGCGAGCCGAACAGCCCGTTGGCGGTCTGCATCAGCACGACGCTGAGCAGCAGGGCGACGACGGCGGCGCTGAAGCTACGCATGGGGGTCTGCGGCATGGCGGGTTCGGGTTCGGGTTCGGCTTCGACGACCTTGGCGCTAGCACACACCGCCCGCCATCATCCGTCCGCAAACGACTCCGAGGACGGGTTTGGACGGATCACATGAACCGCTAGGCTCAGTCCGCCTCCGGCGGGTCGAGCTTCAGGCCGACACGGGCGCCGTCGACCCGCGCCACGGTGGCGTTGGCGATCCAGCTGGTCTTCTCGCCGCGCAGCCGCAGCTCCACCTTGGTGGAGAAGCTGGCGCCGACCTCGAGCCGCTTCAGGTCGTCGGAGATCAGCACGCCGGTGTCGGAAATATTGATGATCGACAGCCGGTCACCGTCGTAGGTGATGTAGCCGATGGCTTCCTCGCGGGGGGCGCGTTCGTTCATCGTGGACCTTCGGTGGGACTGCCGCGCATATAGGGTGCATGGGGCCGGTCCCGCAACCCCCCTTGCCGGGGATCGGCAAACCGCCGTATGTCCGGGCCATGCGGTGGCGCACTCCCATAGGCGGATTGATTCTGCTGGCCGGCTTGATCGGGTACGCGGCGGCGGCGGTCACGCTTGCCGACGGGCTGCCCGACAATGGGCTGGTCGAGGCGCTGTATTATCTGGCGGCCGGATTGCTGTGGATTCCGCCGGCGGTGGCGGTGATCGGCTGGACCAAACGCGACGACGGCGGTTAAGGGCTTGGCTATCGACCGCTGATTCCCGCATCCCCGACCCTGAGCCGGAGGTGCGGAAAGAGAGCCGAGGAGGCGGGGTCGGCTCAGAGATCGGCCACCAAGCGGGCCAGCTCGTCCGGCGGCAGCCATTCGTCGTTGCTGTCGCTGGCGTAGCGGAAATCATCCGCCACCGGTTTGGCGCCGCTGGCCAACCATGCCTTGCTCGGTCCGGCCGAGAACGCCGGCAGCACGATGTAGCGGTCGTCGATCTCGACCGTGGTGCGGCTGTCGTCCTCCGGCACCATGACCTCGTGCAGCTTCTCGCCCGGCCGGATGCCGACCACCTTGTGCGGCAGGCCGGGGCCGAGGCAGGCGGCGACGTCGACCATGGTCATCGACGGGATCTTCGGCACGAAGATCTCGCCGCCGTGCATCATCCCCAGGCTGGACAGCACGAAATTCACCCCCTGCTGCAGGGTGATCCAGAACCGGGTCATGCGCGGATCGGTGATCGGCAGGTGGTCCTTGTTCTCGGCCACCAACTGCTTGAAGAACGGGATGACGCTGCCGCGCGAGCCGATGACGTTGCCGTAGCGCACCACCGAGAACGCGCAGCCGCCGGCGCCCGACAGATTGTTGGCGGCGATGAAGATCTTGTCCGAGGCCAGCTTGGTGGCGCCGTACAGATTGATCGGGTTGGCCGCCTTGTCGGTGGAGAGCGCGATCACCCGCTTCACCCCGCTGCGGATCGCCGCCTTGACCACGTTCTCGGCGCCGTTGACGTTGGTCATGACGCATTCGAACGGGTTGTACTCGGCGGTCGGCACGTGTTTCAGGGCGGCGGCGTGCACCACGTAGTCGACCCCGCGCATCGCCATTTCCAGCCGGTCGACATCGCGCACGTCGCCGATGAAATAGCGCAGTTCGGCATGCTGTTCGGCCGGCAGCGCCTGGGCCATCTCGTACTGTTTCAGCTCGTCGCGCGAGAACACGATGCAGCGCCGGGTCGTGAACCGGTCCAGTGCGGTGCGGATGAACTGCTTGCCGAACGAGCCGGTGCCGCCGGTGACCAGCACGGTCTTGC
>JABMNR010000064.1 GCA_013203465.1 Alphaproteobacteria bacterium | reverse complement strand
ACCACAATCGCACAGTGCTGGCGTCAAATGAACGGTGCACATGGGATATACGGGATGGGTTCATCAAGCCGGATGACGGTGGCGCGGACGTCTTTGTTCACATCACCGCCGTTCAGCGCTCGGGGCTCCAGGGCCTGGCCGAGGGCCAGACCATTGCCTATGAGCTGCGGCCGCAGCGCAATGGCAAGATGGCGGCCGAGGATCTGCAGCCAACCGACTGAGGCGGCAGGACCCGACTATCCGACGGCGGCGCGAGCACTCGCGCCGCCGTTTTGCATTCTGGCAGGAACGCAGCACCGTGCATGAAATTCTGGTTGAATAAACTATATCGATCCATCATATATCGCATCGATACGTATCGATACGATATAGGCTGTGACGATGGATGTACGAACTCTGTGCTTGGCCGTGCTCTCGAAGGGCGAGGCCACCGGCTATGAAATCAAGAAGGCGTTCGAGGAGGGTCCGTTCGCGCATTTTCAACGCGCCAGCTTCGGATCGATCTACCCCGCCCTATCGCGTCTTTTAGCCGAGGGGTTGGTCGAGGCCCACGCGATGGAGCAGGACGGGCGGCCCGACAAGAAAATGTACCGGCTGACCGCGCAGGGCCAAGCGACGTTCCACGCGGCCCTGACGGTCGATCCCGAGCCCGACCAGTTCCGGTCCGACCTGTTGTTCCTGCTGTTCTTCGCGTGCCATCTCCCCCCCGCGCGAGCCGCGACACTGCTCGACGCGGCCACCGCCAGCTATCGCGGCCACGTGGCCCGGGTCTCCGGAATCAAGGCCGAGCGCGAAGCCGTAAGCAACGCCACCGGTCAACCGCTCGATCCAGGGCGTGAATTCGTCGCCGGCTTCGGCATCACCCTTTACCAAGCCGCCGCCGATTATCTGGACGCCAACCGCGATGCATTGCTGGCCGATTTGCAAGGCCACGCCGAAGCCGCTGAATAGGAAGCCGCTGAATAGACCGGCTCGAAGGACCACGTCATCATGCGCCTCAAAGGTTCCATCATCCTCGCCATGGCGATCGCGATCGCCGCCACCGGCTGGATTTTGTCTGGGCAGTTCGGCGAGCGGCCCGCCACCGCCAACGACAGCGCCCCGATCGTGGCCGCCGAAAAGGGACCGGTTCGGGTTCGGGTCCACATATCCGAGGCTGCGGACTATGTCGCACGCGTCCGCGCGTCCGGCCAGACCGAGGCGGCGCGCACCGTCGAAATTCGCGCCGAGATCGATGCTCGGGTCGTCGCCGTGGAAACCGAGAAGGGCTCGGCCATCGCGGTGGGGGCACGGATCGTTACCCTCGACGCCGCCGAACGTCCGGCGCAGCTCGCCCGTGCCAAGGCCCGGGTCACGCAGCGCGAGATCGAATACGAAGCGTCGTCAAAATTAGCGAAAAAAGGCTTCCAGGCGGAGACCACCCGGGCCCGTGCCTTTGCCGATCTTGAAGACGCCCGGGCCTATCGCCGCGAGATCGAGGTCGAAGTGGCGCGGACGCGGATCGACGCGCCGTTCGCTGGCGTGCTGGACCGCCGGCCGGTGGAGATTGGCGATTACGTGCGCAAGGGCGACCACATCGCCACGTTGGTCGAGCTTGACCCCTTGTTGATCACCGCCCAATTCCCGGAACATCAGGCCCCGGCGCTGGAACCCGGGATGACCGGCACAGCGCGGTTTTCCAACGGCATCGAACGCCCAGGCGTGGTCCGTTACGTTGCCGCCGTGGCCGATCCTCAGACCCGCACCTTTCGGATCGAGTTGGAGATCGGCAACCCCGGCAACCGCCTCGGTGAGGGGCTGACAGCGGAACTTGAGATTCCACTACCCACGTTCAGAGCCCACCGCGTCTCGCCTTCGATCTTCCGGCTCGACCCGGCCGGCCATATCGGCGTGATGACAGTGGACGCGGACAACAGAGCGCGTTTCACCCGCGTCACCTTGATCGGCGGCGACGACACCGGCGCCTGGATCACCGGCCTGCCGGAGCGGGTGCATCTGATCACGGTCGGCCAGGAACTGGTGGACGTCGGCGAACCTGTCATGCCGGTCTTCGACGCGGCGGTCCCGGCCGGCCCATCGGGGGCGACCTCGTGAACGCCGTCATCAACGCCGCGCTTGAACGCAGCCGTACCACCCTATCGGCTCTTCTGCTGATTCTGATCGCCGGCACGGTCGCCTATATCAATATCCCGAAGGAGTCGGATCCGGACGTAAACATCCCGCAGATCTATGTCTCCTTGAACCATGAGGGCATCTCACCCGAGGACGCCGAGCGACTGTTGCTGCGGCCGATGGAGCAAGAACTGCGCTCGATCGAGGGTGTGAAGGAAATGCGCTCGACCGCCTATGAAGGCGGCGCGAACATCGTGCTGGAGTTCGACGCCGGCTTCGACGCCGACACGGCGCTGGACGACGTGCGCGAGAAGGTCGACATCGCCAAACCCGATTTGCCCGAAGATACCGACGAGCCGACGGTCAACGAGATCAATATTTCCCTGTTTCCGGTGCTGGTGGTCACTCTGTCAGGCGAAGTCCCGGAGCGCGTGCTGCTGCACGCCGCCCGCGAGACCCGCGACGCCATCGAGGGCGTGCCGACGGTTCTGGAAGCCAATTTGTCCGGCGAACGCGAAGAGCTGGTCGAGGTCGTGGTGGATCCGATCAAGCTTGAGAGCTACGGCCTGCGGGCGACCGAGGTGCTGGAGGCGGTGTCCCGGTCCAACCGGTTGATCGCCGCCGGCACGCTGGATACCGGCACCGGCCGCTTCCCGGTCAAGCTGCCCGGCCTCTACGAGACCGTGGACGACATCCTGGACCAGCCGATCAAAGTCAATGGCGACGCGGTGGTGCGCATTCGCGACATCGGCGTCGTGCAGCGATCGTTCAAGGACCGGGCACGCTACGCCCGGCTGAACGGACAGCCGGCCATCGGCATCGACGTGTCGAAGCGGATTGGCACCAACATCATCGACACCATCGATCGTGTCCGCGCCGTGGTCACCGAGGAAGCCAGAAACTTCCCTCCCGGTGTCCAGGTGACCTTCAGCCAAGACAAATCGGACAAAATCGAGATCATGTTGGCCGACTTGCAGAACAACGTGCTGAGCGCCGTCCTGCTGGTCATGATCGTGGTGGTCGGCGCTCTCGGCATCCGCTCGGCGGGCTTGGTCGGCGTGGCGATCCCGGGCTCGTTCCTGCTCGGCATCCTGACCCTGTCGTCGTTGGGTTTGACGAT
This sequence comes from Alphaproteobacteria bacterium, assembly GCA_013203465.1. Taxonomy (GTDB): domain Bacteria; phylum Pseudomonadota; class Alphaproteobacteria; order Thalassobaculales; family Thalassobaculaceae; genus JABMNR01. The sequence goes on along the minus strand of JABMNR010000064.1, from coordinate 9,799 downwards.
CAACATCGTGGTGCTGTTCAGCCTGATCCTGGCGGTCGGCATGATGGTGGACGGCGCCATCGTGGTCACCGAATTCGCCGACCGAAAGATGGCCGAGGGGTTGCCGAAGAAAGACGCTTACGCCGCCGCCGCCCACCGCATGGCCTGGCCGATCACGGCATCGACGGCGACTACCCTGGCCGCGTTCTTTCCATTGCTGTTCTGGCCAAGCATCGTCGGCGAATTCATGAAGTATTTGCCGATCACCTTGCTCGCCACGCTCGCCGCGTCGCTGCTCATGGCCTTGGTGTTCATCCCGGCTCTAGGCGCGCAAATCGGCAAGCGGAGCACCGGCAATGAGCAAGACCGCCAACAGCTCGCCGCCTCCGAAGCCGGGGATCTTGACAGTATCGGCGGCTTCACCGGTGGCTACCTCAAGGTTCTCGGCGCCGCGCTCCGCGCGCCTGGGGTGGTTCTGCTGCTCGCGGTGGGCACGCTTGTCGGGGTTCAGGCCTACTACGTGTTCCACGGCAACGGTATCGAGTTCTTCCCGGACGTCGAACCGGACGTCGCGCTGGTCAACGTGCATGCCCGTGGCAACCTATCGGTCGATGAGATGCGGGATCTGGTGGTGCCGGTGGAACGCGCGGTCCTCGACGCGGGTGGCTACACATCGGTCTATACGACCATCGGCAAGTCGGGCCAGGGTGGTCGCGACGACAAAGCCGACGATGTCATCGGCACCGTCCAGATTGAATTCGCCGACTGGCAGGACCGCGCACCGGCGAAAGAGATTCTCGCCGCGATCCTTGAGCGAACCCGTGATCTTCCTGGTATCGTGATCGAGACCCGCAAGCAGGAGGCCGGACCCCCGACCGGCAAGGCGGTGCAGATTCAGCTGCAATCCCGTGACCGCGAGATGCTGGAACAAGCGGCGAAAATTACCCGCGCCCATTTCGAGACCATGACCGGCCTACGCGATATCGAGGACACCCGCGATGTACCCGGCATCGAGTGGCGGCTCACCGTCGACCGCGCGCAGGCGGCGAAATTCGGCGCCGACGTCTCGCTGATCGGCAACTACGTCCAGCTCGTCACCAAGGGCATGAAGATCACCGACTACCGGCCGGACGACAGCGACGAGGAAATCGACGTGGTGGTCCGCTATCCCGAACTATACCGCTCGATCGAACAGCTTGACCTCATCCAGATGGAAACCGCCGATGGCCTGATCCCGATCGGCAATTTCGTGACACGCACGGCCGAGCCGAAGGTCGGCAAGATCCGACGGGTCGACGCACGGCCGGCCATCACCGTGAAGGCCGACGTGCTCGACGGTGTGCTGCCCAACGACAAGGTCACCGAGCTGCGTGCCTGGCTCGACACCGACCCACTGCCCGCCGGCGTCGAGGCGTCGTTCAAGGGCGAGGACGAGGAACAGCGCAACGCCCAGGCGTTCCTGTTGAAAGCCTTCGGGGTGGCGCTGTTCATCATGGCGATCATCCTGGTCACCCAGTTCAACAGCTTCTATTCGGCGTTGCTGATCCTCTCGGCGGTGATCATGTCGACGATCGGCGTGATGATTGGGTTGCTCGTCACCGGCATGCCGTTCGGCATCGTGATGACCGGTATCGGCGTGATCGCGCTGGCCGGGATCGTGGTCAATAACAACATCGTGCTGATCGATACCTATGACCGGCTCCGCCAGGACGGCGTCGACGCGATGGAGGCGATCCTGCGAACCGGCGCGCAACGCCTGCGCCCGGTGCTGCTCACCACAGTGACGACCATCCTCGGCCTGATGCCGATGGTGCTGCAGGCGAACATCGACTTCGCGGCCCGTACCGTCACCATCGGCGCGCCATCGACCCAATGGTGGGTATCGTTGTCGACCGCCATCGTCTTCGGGCTCGGTTTCGCGACGGTGCTGACCCTGATCGTCACGCCGTCGGCGTTGATGTTCAAGCAACGGCTGGCCGATCGCTGGCGGCGCTGGCGTAAGCTGGACGCACTGGATGCCGGGAAGCCGAAGCTGGCGAATGACGGGGCCGAACACCCCCTGCCCCACGCCGCCGAGTAGACCGTCAACCGCCGAAGGCCCTGCGCGCCTCGTTGATCCGAAACACGGTGGTGATCCAGCACATCGCCCCGAAAATACCGGCGATCCAGGGGAACGCGTCGGGGAACAAGCAGATCAGCACGAAGGTCACAATCGTCTCGGTCCCTTCGGCGAGACCGCCGAGGTAGTAGATCGATTTCTTGCCGAGCGTGTCGGTCGTCAAGTCGCGCTTGGCGGCGACGATCGCAAAGGCCAGGAACGATACCCCGGTGCCGACGAAGCTGAAGATCAAGAACGCCGCCCACACCGCATGCTCCGGCTGGCCAAGGGCGACGCCGAACACCACCGCACTGTAGAACAGAAAATCGAGCACGATATCGAGATAACCGCCGAAATCAGTCGGCCCACGCACCCGCGCGACCGCGCCGTCCAAACCATCCGCGAGCCGGTTCAGCAGGATCAGAACCAGCGCCGCCAAAGGCGCATCAACGGCCAACGCCGGCACCGCGCCCATCCCGATCACGAAGCCGGTCACCGTAAGGCCATTGGCGGCCACACCGCGCGCCGCGAGCCACGCGCCGGCCGAGTTCAACGGCGGGTCGATCACCCGGCGCATCGCGGCGTCGAGCACTGGCTCAGCCTTCCTTGCCGCCCTCGGACGGTGCAACCGGCGCCTCGCCCTCGGCCACCAGCGCTTCCGCTTCCCGAATCAGCCGGCGATACGCCATGATTGAGAATGGGATGGAACAGAAATAGACCAGGATGACGATTGCCAAGGTGAACCACGGCGCGCTGACCACGGCGGCGATGACCAGGCCGGCGCCGATCAAGGTCGGCAGCACCCACCGTTGCGGCACCTTCATCCGCTTGAAAGAGAACGTCGGCAGTTGGCTGACCATCAAAAGGCCCACAGACGTCAGCCAAATCGCCACCACGGCGGGGACGTCGGCGATGCCCGGTCCGAGTTGGAAGTCGAGGATCATCGGCAACAGCGCCAGCCCAGCACCCGCCGGTGCCGGCACACCCGTGAAATAGTTGTAGGTAAAGGACGGTTTGTCATCGTCGAGCCGGACATTGAACCGCGCCAACCGAAGCACGCAGCACGTGGCGTAGAACAGCACGGCCATCCAGCCGAAATTCTTCATTCCCTCAAGCGACCACAGAAACACGATCACCCCCGGCACCACGCCGAAAGACACGAAATCGGACAGTGAGTCGAGCTCGGCGCCGAACTTGGATTGCGCCCGCAGCAACCGCGCCATGCGGCCGTCCAGGGCATCGAAGACCGCGGCCAGGGTCACCATCATCACCGCCAACTCCCAGCGCTCCGCCAGCGCGAACCGCAGGCCCGACAACCCCGCGCACAGCGCCAGCACCGTGATGATGTTGGGCAGCAGCTTATTGAACGACAGCCCCGACAGGCGCGGGCGACGGCGGCGCACTCGACTCATCGGGTTTCTCCGCTCACCGTACCGCGCCGATGCGCGTTGGCTCGTCCGAAGCGAGATCGGCCAACACCGTCTCACCGGCGATGCAGCGCTGTCCCAAGGCCACCAGTGGCGCCTTCCCGGCCGGCAAGTACACATCAACCCGGCTGCCAAACCGGATCATGCCCATACGCTCACCCGCCAGGACGGTTTGCCCCTCGCTCAACTTGCAGATAATCCGGCGCGCCACCAGCCCGGCGATCTGCACAAAAGCGACCGGGGCGCCGTCTCGGCTCTCCATGGCGACCACTTGGCGCTCGTTATGCTCGCTGGCCTTGTCGAACGACGCGTTGACGAACGCGCCAGGCACGTAGGCCAGCTTAAGGATCTTGCCGTCGACCGGGACGCGGTTCACGTGCACGTCGAACACGTTCATGAAGATGCCGATACGGGTAGCCTCGGTCAGCTCATCGCCCATGCCGAGCTCCTTCGGCCACGCGGCCGGCCCCAATGCCACGATCACACCGTCGGCGGGGCTGATCACCAAACCGGCGCGCGTCGGCGTTACACGATCCGGGTCGCGGAAGAAATAGACACACCACGCCGTCAGGATGACGCCCGGCACCAGCAGCCATTCAGCGAGCGCGGCAAGCAACAATGTCGCCACCGCGAAGGCGGCGATGAACGGACGCCCCTCCCGAGCGATCGGGACCAAAATTCCATCGAGCACGGGAACGCTCCGTCGATCAGTTGACCCGAGGCAGTTCAAACACCTGGCCGGGGTAGATCAAATCCGGGTTGCGTATTTGATCCTGATTAGCATCGTAGATCTGCACGAAATGAAAGCCCGACCCATAAATTCGCGCCGAAATCCGCCAGAGATTGTTGCCGGGTTGAATAACCACCAAACGGCCCATGGGCAAGGCGGCAAGTGGATCGGCTCGAACGAACGGTAACGCCGCCCGCGCCCTTACCACACCCGCCGAGTCAACGCGATCGACCCGAAGCTTGTACTGGCCCGGTTCCACTGGTTGCGGCGGCTGAAACCGCCACCGGCCCTCGGTATCGGCCGTGGCGGCACCCAACTTCTCATTGTCGATGAACACTTCGACCTCGGCCCCCGATTCGGTACGGCCGCTGAAAACAACGCTGCCCTTGTCGTCGTAGTCGATCACGTCGACCGACGTGTCCGCGGCCCCCGCTTGCTCCTCGGCGGTGGCCACCGCCTCCGGGAAGGCGGAGACGATGGGCCCTGCACCCTCACGAGCGACCGACGCCTCCGGCGCCGGCCTAGCCGAGGTGCCGGGCGTCGCAGCGGCGTTGGCGGACGTGGCAGAAGCCATGGTCGACGGCGCGCCAACAGCGCTCGGAGCCGCGGCCGATCCCGCCTGAGAAGGCGAAACATCGGGGGCGGAAGTGGCCCCGGCAACCGCGGCGCCGGAAGCCGCCGCAATGGGAGCCGACATGCCGGCGCCGGACGAGGCGGCGGGAATTGACGCATCGGCGCCTGACGACGTGATGGGAACAGACGCCCCGGCACCGGAAGCCGCCGCATCGGTGCCAGACGACACGATGGGAGCAGACGCCCCGGCACCGGAAGCCGCCGCATCGGCGCCGGACGACGTGATGGGAACAGACGCCCCGGCACCAGAAGCCGCCGCATCGGCGCCGGACGACGTGATGGGAGCAGACGCCCCGGCACCGGAAGCCGCCGCATCGGCGCCGGACGACACGATGGGAGCAGGCGCCCCGGCACCGGAAGCCACCGCATCGGCGCCAGACAACACGATGGGAGCAGACGCCCCGGCACCGGAAGCCGCCGCATCGGCGCCGGACGACACGATGGGAGCAGACGCCCCGGCACCGGACGGCGCGGTGGGAGTTGACGTATCGGCCCCGGCGACGGGGGCCTGTAGAATCCGCGCGGCCAACCGCCCGCCCTCGTTGACGTCGCCTCTCGGCAGCACCACCGCGAGGGGCGTGCTGGGTCCCTGGCTTGGCCGGCCGGCGATGTCCTTGCCCGGTTCGGGGATCACCAGAACCACCGCCTCATCCGACTCGATCGACGGCGTTTCCCCGAGGCTTATTTCACGCAAGCTCAATACACGCTCACCCGGGGCCAGCTTAGTCGCCGGGACGAACACCCATTCGCCACGATCATCGGTGGTGACCCGCCCGATTTCCCGGTCCGCGTCCAGGATCGCGATTTCCCGGTTCGGCGCGGCGCGTCCGGCAATCACCGCGTTGCCCTCGGGATCGACGCGAACGATATCAAAGCTTGGCTTGATGGGGGTCGCCGGTACGGCGGCCGCGGGAGCCTTGGATGGCGCCGCCGCGTCCACCGTCCCACCGGTCGCGGCGCGGGGTGGCGCCGTCGTCTCTTGCCCGAATTGCGGCGATGGCCGGGCCGTTGTCGGCGCGTCTGGCGCCGACCGCGCGACCGGTGCCTCGGCGATCTCGTCCTCCGGCAGAATCCAAAAATTCAACCCGAGAGCACTCACCAAGACCGACAGGCCCAACAGTCCCAGAAACGTCGGTTTCGACAACATCGAACGGCGCACCTTTGCGTTTCGGTGACCTTAAACCCGACACGAGCCGCGCACAATCGCGCCGGCTGTAGTTGACCGCCGCCCGAGGCGGTGCGAAAGACCATCCATGAACGACAGCACACCGAACATGACCTCCGCGATTACTCCACCCAAGCGGATCTGCGTGTTCTGCGGATCGTCGTCGCGGGTCGACCAGCGCTATAAACGCGCGGCGACCGACCTCGGCACGTTGATCGCGCAGGCTGGCTGCGACCTGGTCTATGGCGGCGGCAAGGTTGGCTTGATGGGCCTGCTCGCCGATGCCGCCTTGTCGGCCGGCGGCAAGGTTGTCGGCGTCATTCCCAGCTTTCTGCGCGACCTCGAAGTTGGCCATGGCGGCGCCACGGAACTGATTGTCACCGACAGCATGCACTCGCGGAAACGTGAGATGTACGAGCGCTCGGACGCCTTCGTGACGCTGCCCGGCGGGCTCGGCACGCTGGACGAGACGCTGGAGGTGCTGACCTGGACCCAGCTCAACCTGTCGGCCAAACCGGTGGTATTGGTCGACATCGCCGGCTATTGGCAGCCTTTGATCGATCTGATCGACCACACGGTGCGCGAGGGTTTCGCCCGGCCGGAGAACCGCGCCATGCTAACCGTGGTCGACCGGGTCGAGGACGTGCTGCCGACCCTGGCGACGCTGACCGTGCCGGAATTCGATCTGGCCGCGAAGTGGGTGTGAGGCGACGCTATCCCAGAGTGGCAAGGGCGACGCCCGTTACCCCTCAAAACAGAAAAATGTCCTGCGTTGTCAGGTCGGACACGTTGAACCCGATCAGGGTCACCGAATTGCCGCCGCCAAGATCGATCAAGGTATCGGCTCCTGACTGCGAGGCGGCGGCGATTACGCCGGCACCGGTGGTGATGCCCGAGCCGTTGATGTCGCTCTGGACATACAGCCAGTCGACCAACCGGGCGAAATCAGCAATCTGGTCGCTACCGCCGTCGGACGTAAGGACGAAAACATCGGCGCCGTCACCGCCAACCATCGTGTCGTTGCCGGCGCCGCCGTAAAAGATATCGTTGCTGGCGCCGCCGCTCATCAGGTCGTTGCCCCGATTGCCGAAGATCACGTCAGCGCCGCCACCGCCGCTGAGGGTGTCCTGGTCCTGCCCGCCATACAGCGTGTCGGCACCATCGCCGCCGATCATCAGATCGCCGCCATGGTTGCCGTATATCAGGTCGGTGCCGGCGCCACCCGACAGTGTGTCGGCGCCGTCTCGATAGGCCAGCGTCGTGCTGTCGCCAAGGCTCAACTCGCCGGCGTTTTGGCCGCCATACAAGGTATCGGCCTCGGAGCCGCCGCTGATCAGGTCGGTGCCGACGTTGCCATAGATCAGATCGTTCCCCGACCCGCCGAGGATGGTGTCGGCGCCGGAGCCGGCCAGGACACCATCATTGCCCGTTCCCATATCGAGATAGTCGGCGCCGTCCCGCGCAATCACATAATTGACCCCGGAGTCCCCCGCGAAGGTCTCGGCGGCATCCGAGCCCCAGGTCACGTTGCCAAGCGTCCCGCTGCCCGAGATCCCGTACAAGTACTGAGCGGCCTGGATGTCCAGGGCGCCAAGCGAGGATGGGTAGATCACCGTGCCATCGTTGTAGGACATCACCGTGTTGTCGGTGTTGTCCAGGGAGGACGATAGATACGGACCCTCGGTCCCACCGCCGCCGGCATTGTAGTTTCCGGGATGCTTGAGCCCGATGGCGTGGCCGATCTCGTGCAAATAGGTGAGATAACCGAAGCCTCCGATTTCAGGGTCGACGGTGGAGGAGAAATTGTTGGCGATCCAGATGTCGCCGCCGGTGTCGTTATCGGGGTAGTAGGCGTAGCCGGAACTCGCGGCCTGGTAGTTGGCGCCGAACCTGATCTGTCCGCCGTCACCGGTGTCGTCAACCTCCACGAAGCTGATGGTCGCGGCATTGGCCCAGGCCGCAAGCGCGGTGCGCGCCGCGGCCTTCATGGTGTCGGTGAAGGCGCTGAAATCCGTTACCTCCCCGGAAGAGTAGTACGATGGCACCGATTCCATGAACGAGTACGTCACCGTGGCCGACGCCCCCATCATCCCCGTCGCGCCCCATTTGTAGTCACCGCTGTAGACGAGTGAATCGATGTTGTTGTCACCGGAACTGGCGGTGCCGAGAAGCTCGGCCACCGGCGGGCCCGAGGCGGCAGAGGCGTCCACACTGCCGTCCGCGTCGACTGAACCCGATCTAGATCCGGCGCCTGCCGTGCCGCATAGACAACATCCACAAAGACCGATCGCGGCCGTCTCCGATGCGTGCGAAATCGACAGGCCCTCCTCCTATTGCCGCGCCGCGCCAACCAGCGGTCGAACCACCAACTGCTCCAGCGGGCCGGCGAGCGCGCGTTCAACGGCGCGCCAGTAGCCGGTATCATCCGGCTGTGGAGAAGAAAGCAAAATCGGTGCCGGACCATACAGCCGCGGATCGACATGTCCCGCCCGCAGCAGATCGATGGATACGATGACCACCGGCTCCCCGGACGGCGACCGCGCCAGATAGCCGCTGATCAGCACATGCAGCTTCCGCCGGTCGTTCAGGCCGGCCGTGCCGACATCGATCAAGATCGCCAATTGGTCCGACAGGATCTCGCGCGCGGTCTCGCACAATCCGTCCCGCAACCGAACATCTTCCGGGCTGCGGCAAATGATGCCGACCGCCTCGACTCCGGCGAAGTACGGCAGCGGGGACCGCGCCGAGGCTTCACCGACATCCAGGGTCGACAGTAGGCCCAAGCATATACAGGGAATTCCCAACACCCATCTCAGCATAGCGAATTCCTTAGCACCGACATGTTAAGAAACCGTAAGTTTCCCAGGTGTACGGCCAAACCGTCCCGCCTGCACCCGCCAGCCTGCGCTCGCAAGATAGCCGTTGCGGCAACGCGCCAGAAGACCAAAGGACGGACCGTCCCCTCGCCACCTCCGAGAGACCCAAGACACACTGGTGATCTTGCGCTCACCACCGCCGATGATATGGTGCCGCCGCCCGCGCCGGTGGCGTGTTCCGTGACAATATCAGGAGTACTCGATGGCCAAGATCAAGGTGGCGAAGCCGATCGTCGAACTCGACGGCGACGAGATGACCCGGATCATCTGGGCGATGATCAAGGAAAAGCTGATCCACCCCTATCTCGACATCGATCTGAAGTATTACGATCTGGGGATCGAGGCGCGGGACAAGACCGACGATCAGATCACCATCGATTCCGCCAATGCGATCAAGGAACACGGCGTCGGCGTGAAATGCGCCACCATCACCCCCGATGAGGAGCGGGTCGAGGAATTCGGCCTGAAGCAGATGTGGCGGTCGCCCAACGGCACGATCCGAAACATTCTCGGCGGCACGGTGTTCCGCCAGCCGATCATTTGCAAGAACGTTCCCCGCCTGGTCCCCGGCTGGACCCAGCCGATCGTGATCGGCCGCCACGCCTTTGGCGATCAATACCGCGCCACCGACTTCGTGGTGCCGGGCAAGGGCAAGCTGACCATCACCTTCCAGCCCGAGGGCGGCGGCGCGCCGATCACCCGCGAGGTGTTCGACTTCCCCGGCAGCGGCGTGGCGATGGCGATGTACAACCTCGACGACTCGATCCGCGGCTTCGCGCGGGCCTGCCTCAACTATGGTCTCGACCTCGGCTGGCCGGTCTACCTTTCGACCAAGAACACAATCCTCAAGGCCTAAGACGGGCGCTTCAATGATTTGTTCGAAGAGATTTT
>JABMNR010000063.1 GCA_013203465.1 Alphaproteobacteria bacterium | reverse complement strand
TCCGCCAGAGCGACTTCACCGGACGGTCACAAAACAATGACAGAAATAACTATTATTTCGCCTCAGTTTTTGTGGGCAAAAATGTGGGCACCAATTATTATTTATCACATAAGTCACTATAATAGAACAGAATTATAGCATAATCTGGCGGACTCTCCCTCCGCCAATTCTACCCACGACAACTTTCTCTGAGCCAATTCGCGACCACTCAAAAGCCCAGGAAATGCGGGCCTCAGCGGCAAAAGCTCCTGACTTCGCTCGCCCGCCGGAAGGCCTGTTTCGTCTCTCTCTGGCCCATTCTCTCCAAACCTCCTGACTTCGCCCAATCAGTACGGATTTATAAGCTACTGATTTGACTCGATTAATCAGGATGAAATTTCCGTACTTTCCGCGCATCTCATCGGGCAGCAAGACGGTCTGGCGGCGGAATCGCGGGATGATTTTGTTGGCGATTTTCGTGTCTCCGGTACGGTGGCATTGCTCGGCATCGCGCTCCCTCATGTCGGCGTCGGCGACGAGGGTCGATATAGTCGGCTTCATTTTTTGGACGCATCCGTGAACGAACACCCCAATCTCGCCGCCCTCGACAAGCTCAAGACGCGCATCCAGGGACTGCGCGCCAAGACCATCGACAACGGCTGCACCGAAGGCGAGGCCCTGTTGGACGCCGCCAAGGTCGCCGAGTTGCTCGACCGCTACGACCTGTCACTGACCGACGTCGAAATCCGCGATGCGCCGTGCGAGCGACGCGAGTATGAGATCCGTATGACATGAACAGCGTTGCCGATTACGTCAGCCGGTCGCTTCTGACCTTTAGATCCCTTGCTCCCGCCACACGACCGGAAACGGCCGCATCAGAAAGTCGAGCGTCATCTCGGTCGGCTGCCGCCCATCCAGAATCGCCTCAACGATGTCCGGGGCGAACAGCGTCATCCGCAGCACGCGACTGACGTAGGACGCGTTGATCTTCTCGGCTGCGGCAATCTCCTCGACGGTGGCGTAGACGCCGGTCTCCAGCAGCTTCCGCCACCGGAACGCTCGTGCGATCGCCTTGATCATGGCGTTGTCGATGCGGCGCCGGGGTGGTGCCCAGGTATTGGTGCCGTCCGGCGCGAGGATCAGCTTGCGGCCGCCGCGTTTGCGGATCTCGAACGGGATGTGGACCGTGACGGTGCCTTCGGCTTCTGCGAAACTTCCCTCTACCATCATGCAGCGCTCCGCTGACCGGCATCAATGACGCGGAGCTCACCAACCAGGCTTGCCAGCCCGGCGGTCCGCAACCGGATGTCGACACCGCCGATGCCAACATCGACACGCTCGATCAGGAGTTGGACGATGCGCGCCTGCTCGGCGGGGAAGAGCTCGTCCCAAAGCGGATCCAGCCGTTCGATGGCTTCGCGCACCTCAGCTTCCGCAATCCCCTCGATCTCCGGGCGGGCCGCGCGCCACGTGCCGATGATGATTTCCGGCGCGCGCAACATGCCGCGCAGCTGGTCAACGACTCCGGCTTCAATCTCGGCCGCCGGTAGCCGGGCCACGGGACATGCACCGGCGCCGCGTTTGATCACCGACTGGCTGACATAGTAGCGGTAGAGCCGCCCACCCTTGCGCGTGTGCGACGGCGACATGGCGCAACCGGTGGGCCCGAAGAGTAACCCCTTCAGCAGCGACGGCGTCTGCGCGCGCGTGTTGGAGGCACGGGTTCGTGGGCTCACCGCCATGATGCTGTGCGCCTTGTCCCACAGGTCGCGGCTGATGATGGCCTTGTGCTCGCCGGGATAGGCTGTGCCCTTGTGAACGGCCTCGCCGATGTAGACCCGGTTCGCGAGCAGCTTGTAGATGACACCCTTGTCGATTGGCCGGCCGCGCTTGGTGGTGACGCCCTCATTCGCGAGGTCCCTCGCGAGGGTGGTGGCCGAGCCGATCTCGAGGAAGCGCTCGAAGATCATGCGTACCGTGGCCGCCTCAGCGTCGTTGATCTCCAGCTTCCTATCCCTGACGGCATAGCCGAGCGGTGGATGGCCGCCCATCCACATGCCCCTCTTGCGCGAGGCGGCGAACTTGTCGCGGATCCGCTCGCCAATGACCTCGCGCTCGAACTGGGCGAAGGAAAGCAGGATATTCAGCGTCAGCCGGCCCATCGAGGTCGTCGTGTTAAACGACTGCGTGACGCTGACAAATGTGACGTCGTTCCGATCGAACACCTCGACCAGCTTGGCAAAATCCATCAGCGCGCGCGACAGCCGGTCGATCTTGTAGACGACGATCACATCGACCCGCCCGCTCTCGATGTCGGCGAGCAACCGCTTCAGCGCCGGCCGTTCCAGCGTGCCGCCCGAGATGCCGCCGTCGTCATACTGATCGCGGACCAGCACCCACCCTTCCGACCGCTGGCTGGCGATGTACGCCTCGCAGGCCTCACGCTGGGCATGCAGGCTGTTGAACTCCTGCTCAAGCCCTTCCTCGGATGATTTCCGGGTGTAGACGGCGCACCGCAGCTTGCGGACGACCTTCGATTTTTCCGGCGGCTTCGTCATGTCCGCCTCCTGTGGTTCTTCAGCCCGAAGAAGGTCCACCCGTTCCAGCGCGTGCCGGTGATCGCCCGCGCGATGGCGGAGAGCGACTTGTAGGGCCGCCCCTGCCATTCGAAGCCATCGGCGGTGACGGTGACGATCTGCTCGACGCCCTGCCATTCGCGCAGCAGCCGCGTGCCGGTGATTGGGCGGTCGCGATCGGCGCGGATGCTGCGCTTCTTCCTGTCGCCGCCGTCCAGTTCTTCGCCCAGCCGCTCAAGCCGCCGGATCGTCTCGGGCTTCAGCCCGCCATAGGCGAGTTCCTGGATGCGATACGCGATGCGGCTTTCGAGATAGCGGCGATTGAAGGGCGGCGGCTCGCTGTCGAACAGGTCGCGCCACTGTTGCTTCAGGTCGGGCGCCGGCGTGGCCTTGAGCGCAGCCAGACGCGCGGGGATGGAATCGGGCTTGTTCATGCATTTCTCCGGTGAGTTGGAGTTGCATGACGGCATTGGTCGGGCGGATAGTGTAGGCAACGATCTCCAGTATCTTCAGATATTTCCCGCCCATCCCGCATCCGCAACCGAACCAACCCAAGCGCCAGCAGGCCGCACAACTCAGTGCGGCGCTCTGCGGGCGTCATCTGGTCGGGTGGGAACGGATTGGGGCGTTTCATGTCCGTGCCGTGATCGGTGTCGTCCTTACCGACCAAAAGCCAACCGGGCGCTCACTCTGGGACATCCAGCGAGACCGAAGTTCAAGAATGCGAACGGGTGCAGAACGTCCGGTGTTGCACCCGGCCCCTTCCTCCGTGATTATCGTAGGTTGAGTCAATCAAGAGCAGTTGTTCATTGAGGTGAGTTCATGGCGCGCAAAGCAAATCCGATCGGTCCCCATGTCCTGGCGCTGATCGAGGATGCGCGCGTGGACCTCGCCCGATCAGCCCTTGCTCTTCGGGAGGGTGACAACGAGCCGGACTTCAAGTTGCCCGACGACATTCCCGACCACTCTGACGAAGAAGCGGTCGAGGCTTTCCGGCAAAGACTCGTCCAGACGCTATCGGAATTCGATCAGGACGAACTGCGACCCGCAGAGCAGCGAGCACGACGAATCCGGTCTCTCGCGGACGGCAAGGGCGTCACCTCCCTCTCGACGATCGTCGAGCAGCGGCTCGACGACGACCAGTCGGAAGACTTCGAGCGCCAGCCCGATCGGCTATGCAGAAGCATATGGGTCTATCTGAACGCGCGCGAGACGTTCGAGGATGCGGAAAGTTTTCATTTCGCACGGCAGTTCCGCGACCATGGCAAGCTCTATGACGCTTTCGAGGTCGAACTCGAGAACCACCTGGCCCTCGATGCTGCGGCAATCAACGAGGCAGCGCTGGCTGCCAAGATCAAGTACATGCTTGAGCTGAAGTCCGACATTTCCTGCACCGTGAAAGCGCTGGATCTTCCCGCCACCGACACGCACCCTGCATCGATCATGCTGATCGTCCGGCATGGCGGGCCGCTGTCGAGCGTTTATGACCACCGGCATGACGGACGCAGGGGGACCATCTACTATCGCCCGCCGAACGAGGCGACGCTCATCTACACGCCCTCGCTGCGTCAGATCGAGGTCTGCGCGGACAGCCCGGTGGTCCGCCAGACGGTCAGCGACTCGTTCGCCGAAGTCGCCCTCGGGCACGACATCTCTCAGAAGCCATTGACCTGGAAGCGCTACAACCTCTCCCGATTCCGTACCTCGCTGCTTCTGGAGCCGCCCGAGATCGAGGGCTACGAGTTCGAGTTTGCACGCGTCCTCGAGGCCGAGGTCCGGCTTGGCACCTGGCGCCGCAAGCTGCAGCTGAAGGTCACCGTTGACGACGATATCGAGGAAGTGGCGGACCAGTATCTCGGTGCCAGGAACATCTTTCGGCGCGCCGAAGCCTTCAGCCGTATCGGGATCGCCGTCGCCTACAATCGCGTCGGCGACGAGAAGGAGCGGTCGATCAACATCACTATAGCCGGAACGAAGAGCTGCAACCTGCAGAGCAAGACGGATCCGGAAGAACGCAGCCTTGGCTTTGCGCTCCTGAAGGAATGGGGGATTCTCAGCGCATTCCGGCAGATCGCACCCGACGATCTGCGCGCGATATTCGCCCAGCTGGTCCAACTCCACGATCGGGTCGAGGACGAGGTCAGCGGCGGGTATCTTCTGGAACTGGGGCTCGACGCCAGCCGCCTTATTGAAGGCGGCCTGCTCGAGCGCCGCGACCGGCAGGACATAGTCCTCATCGAAGACGACGACATCGACGGGGAAGGCAGCGTCAAGCCATCTGCGACAGAAGGCATGGTCCGCACGGAGGGGCCGTTCGGTGAGGACGCGGGCAAGAGACCTTTGTCGGATGTCAAGATGTTCGCCATCAACGGCCAGTGGCTTCATGAGACGCTCACGCGTCTGATGAAGCCGATCTTGAGCAAGCGGGCAGCCCAGATCCTCGACCCGGACCTGACCCTTCTCGGTGCGATGCGGATCAATGATGGCGACGTTCCCGTCTATTTTGCCCGGCGCCTCAATGACCCAAAAACTGCACAGCGGTTGGATCTGGTGTTGCGCGCGAGGGATACTGCAGGTGTCGGGATCATTCTGGCGGCGAGCGAGGAAATGCCATCGCATCTCGGGCCGAACGTGGTCGTGCCGCTTCTGTCGCACCTATCACCCGCCGACGATGATCTGCTGTTCTCCCGCGACGGCCTCGAACTCGCATATCGGAACAGCCTCTCGCTCGCGCGGGGCGGCGTGTCGCCGCGTGTCATCCGGACAGGTACCCAATCCGGCACACTGTACATCCCGGGCAAGGAGCCGTTGCACCTGGGCGGGAACGATCAATTGACGATCTTCGAACGCCTTGTCGTCGCCGCCGGAAAGGGCAGCCCGGACGTTCAGGTCAAGGCCTTGATGGATGGCTTCGACTGCAGAAGCCCGCAGCAGGCATTCCGGAAGGAGACGTGGGACAGCATCCGGGACGTCTATATCGGCAAGGGCGCAAAGAACGGCTACTGGCGTTTGGTGCTGGCCGCGCTGCCGACGGAGAGTGTCACCCAGACTGCGGTCGAAGAACCCGTCTAACAACAGTCTAACATGCGGCGGGAGACGGTCTAACAAGCCGCTGATTACTGGAAGGGCTCCACATAGAGGAGCACTTCCATGCCGACTCCCTTCCCCTCGCGCCAGGCAGCTCCGACGAGCTGGACCGGCGCCGCGAATACCAAGCCCACCACCTCCAACTCGGAATGGCGCTGTACGCGCTGTGACAAGCTGCTCGGCGTCTGCCGGGACGGCCGCATGCACCTGCGCTTCGCGCGGGGGCACGAGTATCTCGTGGGCTTCCCGGTTCAGGCCACCTGTCGGGGCTGCGGCACGCTGAACAACGCGACCGCGCCCGCGCGCTGACGCGCGCATTCACCCAACCCCCTGAAATCACAGAGACGCGCGACGTCCTGACTTGGCCACGAGAAGGCGCCGGACGCCTGGCCGCAAGGCAGGCGTCCGATGTCCTTCGCGTGGCACGAGATCCGTGATCACCTCATGCATTCATCCACGAACCTTCACTTCCAGCGCAGTTTCGACGCCGTCCGGCGTGAACAGGCCGCCCTTGCGGCGTTCCGGGATCCGGCGGCCCTGCTGGACAGGCTGCACCGCACGCCCGGCGATCAGGGCCAGAAAAACCTGATCCTCTCCACTCTCGTCAGGGCGGCGCAGGGCGACGGGCCCGCGTCCGACTGCGCCCTGACGCTGCTGTTGCTGGCGCTCTGGCCCGGCCTCGACGCCATCCGCCGCCGGTCGCTCTGGCGGAGGCTCGGCAGCGCCGACGAGATCGCGTCCGACATGCTGGCGCGCACCACCGAGGCAGTCCGCGGACTCGACCTCGGGCGCGTCAACTGGATCGCGGCCACGGTGCTGCGGAACGTCGAGCGCGACATGGTCCGCGTGCGCCAGCGCGACCAGGCGCGCGAACATCTCGCCAGCGGCGCCGACCCCGACGAGGTGGCGGACAGCGGCGACAGCGGAATCGGCGCGACCGGGTACGCGAGGCTGAACGGCGCCGTGCGGAAGCTGCTCGGCGATGACGCACTGCTGGTGATCCGCGTGGCGATCGAGGGTTTCTCGCAAGCCGAGGTGGCCTTCGAACTGGGGCTGACCGAGGCCGCCGCCCGCAAGCGGTACCAGCGCGCGATGCGCCGGCTGCACGACGCCCTCGAGGAAATCCCCTGAGCCGATGTCCCGATCCAGTCCCGCCGGCGGCTTTTCCCATTCGAGCGCCGCCAAGCGCCCCACTCCAACCGAAAGCAGACGAGCATGAATCGTACTGCCGACCTGTCTCTTGAGGACTTCAGGCGGCTCCCGGGGCTCTACCGGCGCTGGGAACTCACCGAGGTCTGCGAGCCCAACCACAATTATCAGATCGAGGACGCCGGCGCCCATGCCGACGGAACGCCGCTGCTGGCGATCTACGTCAGCGATCCGGTCTCAGGCGTCTCGGTAACGATCGAGCATCCGCCTCGCCCTGACGGCGATCGGCATGCGGGCCGCCTGAGACGGTTCGGCGAGTGCGTGAGTAGGAGCCAATCATGAACGTCATTGCACCCAGATTCCCCGCTGTCCGGAAGCCGCTCACCGAGATCGATCTCTGTGGCTGGGTCGGCCAGGCAGCGCCCGGCGACACGCTCGAATATCACCGTGGCTTCCTCGCCCTCGACACCACGCCGCAGGGCACGCGCCTTGCCGAGAGGGATCGGGCGGAGCTTGCCCGCGTCGCGCGTCGCGCTTGGTGGGCGGCCGAGCGCGGATTGATCCATCTCGTCCAGCGTCGCCACGGTTCGGACGACTACAGCTATCTCGCCATCGCCCGCTCGAAGCCGAAGCAGGCCTCGGTCTCGCTGTCCTCGCTCCTGTTGGCGGATGTGGCGTGATGGCGTCCGCTCGCAATAACCGCCCCAGCCTCGACGACATCCGCGCCATGCCGGTCGGCGAGATCGCCAGGCTGCCGGCGGAGCATCTGGCGCTGCTCCAGGAGGAAGCCGACGCCGCCCTTGATGCCGCCAAGCGGCTCAAGGAGTGGCTCGAAGGCGCGATCGCCCTTCGCTACGCCGCCGCGGCCACCGCCAAGCGCAGGGCCGAAGGCAAGGACACCGGCCTTGTCCGCTTCGAGGACGGCGCCGTCGCTGTCGCCGCCGATCTTCCGAAGAAGATCGAGTGGGACCAATCGCTGCTCGCAGCTCTCGTCGAGAGGATCCGTGCGTGCGGGGAGAACCCGACCGATTACGTCGACATCGGCTTCAAGGTCCCGGAGCGCAAATACACCGCCTGGCCCGCCGCCATCCGCGATGCATTCGCCGACGCCCGCACCGTGCGGACCGCCAAGCCGACATTCCGCCTCACCATCAAGTCCGAGGACGCCCGATGACCAGCACTGCTGCTCTGAGCGAATTGCGCAAGCGCCACTACGCGCTCGAAGCGCTGCCCGACACCATCGTCATTCCAGTGCTCGGCGAGATCCGCCGCGAACAGGTCGTCAAGCCGATCGAGGACGCCACGCTCGACGACATCGCCTTCGCCTTGCTGGGCGTCGAAGCCGAGTTCAGCGCGGTCGGCGACCGCCTTCACGCGCTGCGCAAACTCTATGGTCTCGCCCGGCAGGCCGGCGCGCGCGGGAGTGAATGTGCGCTCGATGTCGCGTCACGCGACGCGGGAGACCGCTGATGGCCCTGCGTCTCGTCAGCGCCGACGAACGACTGTCCGCCGCGGGCGCCAAGACCACCATGGCGATCTTCGGTCCGAGCGGAGTCGGCAAGACATCCTTGCTCAAATCGCTGCCGCCTGCGGAAACGCTCTGCATCGACCTCGAGGCGGGCATGAAGTCGGTCCAGGACTGGCCTGGCGACAGCATCCCGGTGCGCACCTTCGCCGACGCCCTCGACATCGGCTGTCTCGTCGGCGGGGTCAATCCATCGGCCGATCCGAGCGGCTTCTTCTGCGAGGCGCATTACCAGCACCTGAGCCAGACCTACCCCGATCTCGTTCAGATGATCGCGGGCAAGCGCATCATCTTCGTCGACTCGATCACCGACCTCACGCGCCAGGCCATGGCCTGGGCGAAGACCCGGCCTGAGGCTTTTTCCGACAAGACCGGCAAACCGGATACCCGCGGCGCCTACGGGCTGCTCGCCCGCGAAGTCATCGGCCTGCTTAAGCATCTGCAGCACGCGCAGGCAAAGACCGTGATCTTCGTCGGGATCCTTGAACGCGTCACCGACGAGTTCAACCGCACGACCTGGCAGCCGCAGATGGAGGGCGGGAAGGCGGCCCGCGAGCTTCCTGGCATCGTCGATCAGGTCGTCTCGATGCACCTGTTCTCCAGGTCCGCCGGCGACGAGTGGACCCTCGACGAGAAATCAAACGAACGCCGGCTTGTCTGCCGCGCCGGCAATCCCTTCGGCCTGCTGGCCAAGGATCGCAGCGGTCGTCTCGACGTGACCGAGCCACCCGACCTCGGCGCGCTGCTCTCCAAGATCAACGCAACCCGGAAAGGATGACGAGCCATGAGCTTCGACATGAACGACGCTGAGCCGCAGAAGAGCGGCGAACTGATCCCCGACGGCGCCTTCGCCAAGGTCACCATGACCATCCGGCCGGGCGGCACCGACGGCCAGAGCGAGATCGACCGCGGGCTGCTCAAGGCATCGAACGCGCCCGGCAGCGATGTGCTGATGGTGGACGCGGAGTTCACCGTCGTCGAGGGCCCGCACATCCGGCGCAAGTTCTGGCAGGTGTTCACCGTCTCAGGCGGGAAGGTTGACGAGCAGGGTGTTTCGATCGGCTGGAAGATCTCCAAGGGCAGCTTCCGCGCGATGATCGACAGCGCGCTCGGCCTCGATCCGAGCGACATGAGCGAGGCGGCGAAGACGAAGCGGATCCTGCGCGGTCTGGCCGATCTCAACGGCATCACCTTTGTCGCCAAGATCAAGGTCGAGCCCAGCGACGACCCGCGCTACGGCGACAGCAACAAGCTCGACCGTGTGGTTCTGCCGAGCGAGCCGGAATGGCGGAAGGTGATGGACGGCGAGGTCCTGGCGCCGAGCCCCAGCACCCGCGCGCGGCCGAAGGCTGCGTCATCGGCATCGCCCGCAGCTCCGGCCTGGGGACAGGCCTCCGCGTCGCCGCCCGCGAACGCTGCGCCGGCCTGGAGCCGACCTGCACAGCCGGGCACGGCTCCGGCAACAGTCCCAGCAGCCGCACCTGCAGCGACGCCGGCCCCGGCCGGTCCTGCCTGGCTCAACACCTGACAACCATGACGGCGGATGAGTGGCAGGCGCACGTCACGCGCGAGGCGGCGAAGGCGATGGGACAATGGCTCGAAGGACGCGGAAGGCTTCACCAACCCATCGCCGCTCTCACGCTCCACGATCTGGAGGCCATGGCGGTGAACGCGATCTCGCGGTTCGTCGTCCTGGCCTCACACCGGATCAAGGACCAGCCGGACGACGCAGAGGACCTGACCCGGCTCTTGCTCGGGTAGGCGTCTGCGCCGTCTGCGGACGGCAAGCGGGGGGCTTCGGCTACGTCCACCAGCTGCGCTGGGACCGCTTTCCCTACCACCGCTTCTGCTCGATGCGCTGCCTCGATGTCGGCTCGGCGCTCGCCAACGGGAACAACGGGATGATCGACAAGACCGACATGGAGACCCGAGCGATCAAAGAGGCGCGCCGGCTTTTCGCCGAGACGCTCACCGAGCTCGACCTGATGGCGCCGTTCCACGACCGCAGCGCGGCCGAGATCGACCGCATCATCGAAGCCTGCGTCGACGGGTTCCAGGAATCGATGCAGCGCCAGGCAGCCGCCCGCGACCCGCTCGACGATCCTTTGCCTTTCTAGAGGTGGCGCATGGGTATCGATCTCAATCACGGCTCCGGCTTCGTCTATGGCCGCATCGGCCACGCGATCAGCGTGTCCGATCGGGTCAATACCCTGATCGATGCGGCGCTCGTCGCACGCAATCGCCGGCAGACGCCGCGCGACTATCTCGGCGGCAGCCGGATCGGCGAGCCCTGCGCGCGCAAGCTCGTCTACGAGGTGACCCATACGCCCAAGGATGATGGACGGGATTTCGATGGCGCGATCCTGCGCATCTTCGACGCCGGCCACCAATTCGAGACCCTCTCCATCCGCTGGCTTCGCGGCGCAGGCTTCGATCTTCGCACCGAGCGCGCCGATGGCGGACAATTCGGGTTCGAGGCGGCGGGCGGCAGACTGCGTGGCCACATCGACGGCGTGATCGTCGCAGGCCCCGATGTCGGCCTGCGCTGGCCGGCACTGTGGGAGCACAAGGCGCTCAACGCCAAATCCTGGAACGACCTCGTCAAGCGCGGCCTCGCGCTCTCGAAGCCGGTCTACTTCGCCCAAGTCCAGCTCTACATGGGCTACCTGGAACTGGAGACCGCCCTCGTCACGGCGCTCAACAAGGACACCGAGGCGCTCCACCACGAGGTGGTCGCGTTCGATCCGCCCTGCGCGCAGGCGCTGTCCGACAAGGCCGTCGATGTCCTACGCGCGGCGGCAGCCGGCGAACTCCCACCGCGGATCGCTGCGGCCCAGGATTTCTATTTGTGCCGGTTCTGTCCTTACGCCGCGCGCTGCTGGAAGGACCGGGCATGACCATCAACCTGTCAGACATGCAGGCGCGCGCCATCGCGGCCATCCGCGACTGGTACGAGAACCGCCGCGGCGAGCAGCAGATTTTCCGGCTCTTCGGCTATGCCGGAACCGGCAAGACGACGATCACCGCTCTCGCGATCGATGCGCTCGGGTTCGAACCCATGACCCCCGGCGGCCTTGGCGGCGTGCTCTTCGCCGCCTTCACCGGCAAGGCGGCATTGGTCATGACGCGCAAGGGCACACCCGCGCAGACCATCCACAGCCTCATCTACCGGGTCTCCGAGGCGACGCCCGAGGAGATCGCGCGGGTGACCGAGGATCTGGCCTCGCTGCGCCGCGACCTGCCGCGCATGGGGCCGGCCGAGCGGGACTTCGCAATGACCCGGATCGCGCAGCTCGAGCTGCGCCTGGAGGACATCCACCAGCCGAAGTTCCTGATCAACGAGCAGTCGGCTCTGCGCGATGCTGACCTGCTCGTCCTCGACGAGGTGTCCATGGTCGGCGCGGACATGGCGCACGACCTGCTGGCTTTCGGCAAACCGATCCTGGTGCTGGGCGATCCCGGCCAGTTGCCGCCGATCAAGGGCCTCGGCTTCTTCACCGAAGCAGCGCCCGACGTGATGCTGACCGAGGTGCATCGCCAGGCGGGCGACAGCGCCATCCTGCGACTCGCGACACTGGCCCGCGAGGGGCTGCCGATCCCGCCCGGCGCGCATGATGACCATGTCTGGAAGATGTCCCGCCACGATGTCGGGCCTGCGCAGATGCTGCAGGGCGGACAGGTGATCTGCGGCACCAACGCGACGCGGCGCTCTCTCAACACCGCGATGAAGCGCGCGGCCGGTTTCGGCGCCGACTATCCCACCGGCAGCGGCGAGAAAATCATCTGCCTCAAGAACCGCCACGATCTCGGGCTGATCAACGGCATGTTCCTGACCCTCACCGACGTGCGGCTGGACCCGGGCGACGCCTTCGCCTTCAGCGCCATGGTCGAGACCGAGGACGGCCTGAGCATCGCCGGACGGCAGAGCTTCTGGCGCGGCGAATATGCCGACCATGTCGCTTTAGATCCCGAGCGCGGACGGCGGGAATGGCAGGCACGGCGCGGTCTGATCGAGACCAGCTGGGGCTACGCGATCACCTGTCACAAATCGCAGGGCTCGCAATGGGAGAACGTCGTCGTGTTCGACGACGGATTCGGGCGCACCGCAGCCGACCGCAACCGCTGGCTCTACACCGCGATCACGCGGGCCGAGAGAGGGCTGGTGATCCTTGCTTGACTTCAACGAGGTCAAGCCGCTCGGCGACGAGCCCCTGCGCTACGATCTCGATCTCGTCGTGCATCGTCTGCGCGAGACCGCCGAGACATGGGTGCCGCGTCTCTTTCCGAACGGTCGCCGGTCCGGCGACGAATGGCGGCTGGCCAACATCCGGGGCGATGCGCCGCGCAAGATGGGCTCTTGCGTCATCACGCTGCGCGGCGCCCATGCCGGTGACTGGATCGACTTCGACGGCAACCAGGGCGGCGGGCCAATCAGCGCCATCGAGGAGGCGACGGGTCTCAAGGGCCGAGCGCTGATCGTAGAGGCGGCCGAGATGACGGGCGTCGCTCCCGGAGCGCCGGCGCGGCGCGCGCCGCCGACACCACCGCCCTCCAAGCGCGATCCCGCCCTTGAGATCGCCCATATCCTGTCCGCCGCGCAACCCATCGCCGGATCGCCGGTCGCGCGGTATCTGGTCGGGCGCGGCCTGACCGTCCCCGGCGGGGCCGACCTGCTGTTCCATCCCGACCTGACGCATTGGGAGACCAAAACCGGCTATCCCGCGATGCTGGGGCAGGTTCGCGACCGGAACGGCACCATCATCGGTCTGCACCGTACCTACCTCGCGATCGACGAGGGAGCGGTCACCAAGGCGCCCCTGGACAAGGCAAGGAAGATGCTCGGCCGGGTGGCCGGCGGCGCCATGCGTCTCGCCGAGCTCGGCGACGGCGATCGGCTGGCGCTTTGCGAAGGCATCGAGACCGGGCTCGCGGCGATGACCGCATGCGCTGGTCTACCGGTCTGGGCGACGCTTTCGACCTCCGGCCTGGAGCAGATCGATCTGCCGCCCGCCGCACGGCGCATCCTGATCCTCGCCGACAACGATGTCTCCGGCGCCGGCATGCGCGCCGCGGACGCCGCCGCCCGGCGCCTGCGCGCGCAGGGCCGCGACGTGGCGATCGTGCTGCCGCCTCTTGAGGGCGAGGATTTCAACGACTTTCTGCTCCGCGAGGGGCCCGAGGCTGTCGCGCGGGCGATCGCCGAGGCGGACAGCGCCGTCGATGCCGAAACGGTCCTGCAGATCGGCCGGCACCGGCCCCTCAACTACGAAGAGCCCCAGGCGCTGCCGACGCTGCGGGCCGACGAGGGCGACCTGGGGCGTGCCGTCGAGCGGGTCTGGAGCCTGCTCCTGGCATCGAACCGGACACCCTGGGTGTACCGCTTCGCCGGCCAGCTCACATGGGTCGTGCCGGACGACGAGGGGCGACCCGTCGCGACCACCATCACCGAGGAACGGCTGCGCCACATGCTGGCGCGGCTCGCGCACTGGAAGCGGCTCAACGCCAAGGGCGAACTGGTTGCGGCACCGCCGCCGCTCGGCGTCGTCAAGTCCGTGCTCGCAACACCCGATCCGGCACTGCCCGTGCTGGTCGGCATCGTGAACACGCCGGTCTTCGGCCGAAACGGCAAGCTCCTCACGAGCCCCGGCTATCACCCCGATGCGCGGCTTCTCTACGCCCCGATGCCCGGGTTCACCGTGCCTGCCATTTCCGTCAGGCCATCAGCCGAAGAGATTGCCGGCGCACGCAGCCTTCTGTGTGAGGACCTGCTGGGCGACTTCCCGTTCGTCGGTCCGGCCGAGCTGGCCCATGTCGTCGCCCTCCTGCTGCTCGGCTTCCTGCGCGGCATGATCGATGGGCCGACGCCGCTGCATCTGATCGAGAAGCCGACGCCCGGCTCCGGGGCGACGCTGATGGTCGACGCCATCGCCACGATCCTCACCGGCGCTGGCGCCAGCGTCATGACCGAGGGCCGCGACGACGAGGAGTGGCGCAAGCGCGTCACTGCGAAGCTGCGCCAGATCCCGGCGATCGTGCTGATCGACAATCTGCGCAACAAGCTCGATAGCGCGGCCGTTGCGGCGGCTCTCACCGCGCCGTTCTGGGAGGACCGCATTCTCGGCGCCTCGGAGATGGCGCGGCTGCCGATCCGCTGCCTGTGGATCGCCACCGGCAACAATCCCGAGTTCTCCAACGAGATGGCGCGACGTCTTGTGCGCATCCGGCTCGATCCGCATGTCGAGCGGCCCTGGCAGCGCACCGATTTCCGCCACCCCGATCTGATGACCTGGGTGCGCGCCAATCGCCCGCGTCTCGTCGCCGCCTGTCTGACGCTTTGCCAGGCCTGGATCGCCGCGGGAAAACCCCGCGCCTCACGCACCATCGGCTCCTACGAGAACTGGGCGCAAATCATCGGTGGTGTGCTCGAGGTCGCCGGCATTCCAGGTTTCCTCGGCAATCTCGACGAGATGATGGATGCCTCCGACAGCGAGGGTGCCGTCTGGCGCAGCTTCGTGTCGGCCTGGTGGGATCGCTTCGGCACCGCCGAGGTCGGAACCGTTGACCTGTTCGCGATTGCGCAGACGCTCGAACCGCCATTGCCGCTCGGAACAGGCAACGATCAATCGCAACGGGTGCGGCTCGGTAAGGCACTGCCGAAAATGCGCGACCGCATCTTTCGCTGCGGCGACCTCGATCTGCGCCTTGCATCGGCGGGCAAATACCAGGGTGCGGCGCGCTGGAGGCTCCAGATCGTGCTCTCCGCCGAAGGCTCAGGTTCGGCATCGGCCGAACTTTCGGTGAGGGTTGCGTATTCTCGTGAGGGTTGGTTCGACAACCCTCACGAAATAAAGAGACATGAAATCAATGTCTTGAAGGGCGCTCGTGAGGGTCGTGAGGGTCGTGAATGTTTCCCAGACCCTTACGCGTGCGCGCACGCGCACACGATAGAAGACCCCGGAAAACCCTCACAACCCTCACCACCCTCACGGGAGGCTTTTGAAACAACAGGTTACGGCCTGGAGGGTACGGAGCCTCACCCTCACCACCCTGACCAACCTTCACGACGGACCGATCCCCTCGGCGCCGACCCCCCCGACTGGCTGCGGGAGCTCGATCCATGAGCCCCGTACGCCCCGCCCATCACCCCATCGCGCATCAAACCGGAAAGGAGCCGATCATGGCCCACGTATCTCTGACCCCGAAACCCATGAGCGCCTCGTTTCCCGGCGCGCTGGTTGTCCTCGCCCTCGATCTCGGCACCACCACCGGCTGGGCGCTGCGGGCGCCGGACAGCCTGATCACGAGCGGCACGGTCTCGTTCCGCCCGAGCCGCTACGACGGTGGCGGCATGCGCTACCTGCGCTTCCGCGCTTGGCTGGATCAACTGGCCGCGGACGCCGGTCCGATCAGCACTATTCATTTCGAAGAGGTCCGTCGACACGTGGGCACCGACGCCGCGCATCTCTACGGCGGCTTCCTGGCAACGCTGACCGCCTGGTGCGAGCAGCGGGAAATCGCCTATCAGGGTGTTCCCGTCAGCACCATCAAGCGGCACGTCGCCGCCAAGGGCAACGCTGATAAGGCCACCGTCATGGCTGCCGTTCGCGCCCGGGGTTTCTCGCCCGCGGACGACAATGAAGCCGACGCCATCGCCATCCTGCTCTGGGCCATCGAGACCGATGGAGGTGTGCGATGAGTGGGGAGACGATGCTCAGGCACGCCGCGTCGGTCGTCGCCGAGCGCCGCACGATCTATGGCGATCCGGCCGCCTCGATGGCCACGGTCGCCAGACGCTGGTCGATCACGCTCGGCTGTCCCATCACGCCGGACAAGGTCGTGCTCTGCCTCATCGATCTGAAGCTGGCGCGGCTCGGACACGATCCGAAGCATCAGGATTCGATCCTCGACATTGCCGGCTATGCAGCGGTGCTACAGGAGGTCGGACGATGAAATGGCTGCCGAAGGGCTATGGCGGCGAACGCCGATCGGCCGAAGAGGTCAAAAAGGAGGGTTGGCGCGAGCAGGGCCTCCTCGTCATCAGCCCCACCGATCCGCGCCTCACCTGGCCCGAACGGGAGCTGGTCCGCCAGCTCGGCGAAAAGCTCTATGGACGGCCCCAACCGGCAGGCTGCACACCGGCCAAGGCGGGTGCGCGATGACCGGCTGGACCGCGGCGCTCGTCGAGGAGCGGCTCGTCGAGGCGGCCGACGTGCTGAAGCGGCTGCCCGAGGTGAAGGTGCGGGGCTACTTCAACACCTGGCCGCAGATGGTCCACGAGTTCGCCGACCTGGTTGGCCAGGAGCCGCGGCGCCTGCGACGCCCGCCGCCCACGTCGGCTGCGATCAGCAGGATGGAGGAGGCGCTGCCCTGGCTCCAGTGGTTGGAGCCCGAAGTCGCCAAGCTCGTCTGGGCACGCGCCGAGGGTACGCCTTGGAAGCCCATCTGCTGGCGCTTTGCCGTCAGCCGGGCGACCGCCGACCGGCGCTGGAAGTACGGGCTCGCCTTCATCGCCTGGCGGCTGAACGGCCGGCGCGGGTGCGGCCCGCAGCGTGTCCAGGTCCAGAGAATGTCGTCTAACTTATTGAACTACAACAGAACCCAGTGAGACATTTTTGGCTGAGACAGATCAACCGGGAATACATAGGATTCCCGGCAGGATCGGGAGAGACGCGAGCGAAAGCTGGGTCGCTGCATCTTCGATCCTTGTCTCCCCGAGGACCATCACCATGCAACTTCGCATCACGCGCCCGGCGGTCGTCGCCGATGGCGGCACCACGCGCCAGTTCATGCCCGGCCTGACGGTCACCGTGGCCGAGGCGACTGCGGCCCGGCTCCTCCGGCTGCAGGCTGCCGTCGTGGTCGATGCCGGTGACGCCGACACCCCGGTCGAGCCCGAGGCCCCGCGCCGACGCCGGAGGGCCGGTGATGCCGGTTGAACTCTCCGTCGCGCACACGCTGGACCGAGCGGTCGCGGCACTGTCCGATCTTGAGCGCCGGCAGGTGCCGTTCGCCACGGCCCGAGCGCTGACCTCGGTCGCCTACGCTGCCCGCGACGAGGTGCGCAAGGAACTGCCCGGCCGCTTCACGATCCGCCGCCCCTGGGTGGCTCGCGGCATCTCGGTCGAGTCTGCGAAGAAGTCGAAGCCCGCCGCCCGGATCTTCTCGCGCGACGCCTTCATGGCGACGCAGGAGACTGGCGGCCCGAAGCCTGATGCCCGCCCGATCCCGGCAGGCCGGCTCGCGGCCGTGCACAAGACCCGAGTGGTACCGCGCAGCCAGTGGGTCGCACCGCTGCTGCGCCGCAAGAACGTCTTCTATCGCGCCGGCTCGGTGTTCGAGCGCAAGGGCGAGAAGATCGCTGCGGTGTATCTGCTGCGCCGGCAGGTGTCCGTGAAGCCTCGCTTCGGGTTCGCCGAGACGGTCGAACGTGTGGTCGGCGAAGGGTTCGCCGCCAGCTTCGCTCTCGCGCTCGGACGCGCGATGGAGACGGCGCGGTGACTCTGTGGAGAACCATGGTCAACTCATTGATATCAATGAAAACATCGTGAGACACTTTTTGCTGAGACGGCGACTCTGTGATCCCTTAAATTGCGATCAGTCATCGAGATGACGCCGCCGGGGACCAAAGAATGGTTCCTCCCGGTTGTATTTCTCGTGGGGGACGCGCGCACCGCAACGGATCGCTAGCGTCAGAGCCAAAATCTGGGAGGCCAATCCACTTGGAAGCCACCCCGGATTTCGGAATATTAGCGTGATATCAATGGACTAACCTGGACTCCAGGATGACTTCCGGAGTCCACCCGGAATCCACCTCGTGGACTCCACCTGGAAAGCCACCCCGGCATCCACCCTCCGCTCGACCGAGGTCTTTGCCATCATGTCGCTCAGCTTCGCGCCCGACCAGGTTGCGTCCTGGCCGATCGGACGGCTGCTGCCCTATGCCCGCAACGCCAGGATCCACGACGACAGTCAGGTGGCGAAGATCGCCGGCAGCATGGCGGAGTTCGGCTGGACCGTGCCGGTGCTGGTCGCCGGAAGCGGCGAAATCATCGCCGGCCACGGCCGGGTGCTGGCGGCTCGCAAGCTCGGGCTCGAAGCGGTGCCGGTGATCGTTCTGGATCACCTGACCCCGGCGCAGCGTCAGGCTTACCGCATCGCCGACAACCGGCTGACAGAACTTGGCGGCTGGGACGAGGCGCTGCTTGCCGGCGAGTTGAAGGAACTGGTGGCAGAGAACTTCGACCTGTCGCTGATCGGCTTCGAGGACGGCGAACTCGATCGTCTGCTGGCGCTCGACGAAGATGGCGGGACGGGGTCGGAAGCAGGCAACCCGCCGGTCGTGGTGCCGGAGCCGCCGCGCAATCCGGTATCGCGCACCGGCGACCTCTGGATCCTCGGCGATCACAGGCTTCTCTGCGGTGACAGCACGAAGCCCGAGGACGTTCGGCGCCTGATGAACGGCGAGCGGGCGGTGCTGTTCGCCACCGACCCGCCATACCTGGTCGACTACGATGGCTCGAACCACCCGACGCGGAACAAGGACTGGTCGCACTCCTACGGCGTGACGTGGGACGACAGCAGCCAGGGCTCCGACCTCTACGACGGCTTCATCGCTGCCGCGGTAGCCGAAGCCATCACCGAGGATGCGGCCTGGTACTGCTGGCATGCATCCCGCCGCCAGGGAATGCTCGAAGCGTGCTGGGAGAAGGCCGGCGCCTTCGTACATCAGCAGATCATCTGGGTGAAGGACCGCGGCGTGCTGACCCGGTCCCATTACCTGTGGAAGCACGAGCCCTGCTTCATGGGCTGGCGCCGCCCGAACCGGCCGCCGAAGGTGGCGGACGATACGTTGGCGTCGACCTGGGAGCTGCCGAGCTTCGCGAAGGACGAGCGGCCCGACCATCCGACTCCGAAGCCGCTCGACGCGTTCGGGATCCCGATGCGCCAGCATGTGGCACGCGGTGGGCTCTGCTACGAACCCTTCTCGGGCTCCGGCTCGCAGATCATGGCGGGCGAGGCCAACGGCCGGCGCGTTTACGCGATGGAGATCAGCCCGGCCTATGTGGACGTCGCCGTGGAACGCTGGCAGGCCGAGACGGGAAAGGACGCGATTTTGGGCGGTGACGGGCGGACATTCGCTCAGGTGAAGGCAGAGCGGCTGGGAAGGAATCGCGTCGAGAACGCGACGGCGGCATGAGGCAGTTGCTGAGCATGTCGATGGTGGAGACCTCGCAGTGGGAAAAGCCTTGGGGGCAGCCGGGCGCGTTTTCGATTGGCGAGGGCGCAGGCGGCGAAGGGCGGAATCGAATTGCAATCAGAGTAGAGCATGGCATAATTTTCGCCTAACCATGGCGGGTAATCTCATGTCTCGGAAAAGTGTTGCTCGGGCAAGAATGCAAGGAAATCTCGATGGCCTTTGCGGCGTGTATTCAGTTGTTAATGCTTCGCTGCGTCTCATCCCATCGCAATGGACGGAAGATCAGGTCAGGTCGCTGTTCCGCAGGTTATGCTCCCAGCTGGCTGCTGAAGGGCGGCTTGAAGACACTTTGTTTGAAGGAATGACAGTACGTGTTCTGGGACGGTTGATCGATGCCGCATCCGAAT
The DNA here is from genome assembly GCA_013203465.1 of Alphaproteobacteria bacterium. Lineage (GTDB taxonomy): Bacteria > Pseudomonadota > Alphaproteobacteria > Thalassobaculales > Thalassobaculaceae > JABMNR01. The sequence goes on along the minus strand of JABMNR010000063.1, from coordinate 21,318 downwards.
TCATGAAAACGGAGAAGGGGATCAGTATCAATCGCAAGATTGCCTTCGGGTCGGCGCCGAAAGGATTAGCCGAGTTTTGGAGTTCACTGGAAAATCATCTTCAAGGCGAAAGGGTTTCTGTAATATTAGGGATAGGCGGCAAGCATGACCACTGGACATGTGTAGGATCAATCAGTTCTGACCAAATGAAACTCGTCGACAGTGATGGGTTGCGCCAACTCCGCCGCGGACACTGCACGGTCGCAGAAGAGAAGAAAGGGCGTCATCATGTCTTGTGGCCGACACAGACGTTTCTACTTACTGCAACGTGAAGTGTTTGCCAAATTAGAATGGAGTGCCACATTTCGCCGGCGGTCGTGCGCTCGGTTCTCGCCGGCGACGACAAGCAGCGGTAAAGCAACAACCGCCGCCCCAGCGGGACGGCGGCATAATCGTGGTGTGTCCTCGTTCGTTCAGCCCTGCTCGATTTTGTAGACTCGGCCACGTCCCTCAATCTTCTCGGAGGTGATCGTCAGGCCGAGTTTCTTCTTAAGTGCGCCGGCCATGGCACCGCGCACGGTGTGCGACTGCCAGCCGGTCTCAGCCATGATTTCCTCGATGGTCGCGCCTTCCTGCGCGCGCAGCATTTCGATCAGCGTGGCCTGCTTGGTGCCCTCGCGCGGCGTGCGCGTCTTGGGCGCGGCTTCGGGTCCGGTGGGGGTGTTCGGCGTGGGCTCTTCGGCCGGCGCGTCCGTGGCGCCCGCAGGCGCGGTGTTCGTGTCCTCCGGCTCGATGCCGATGGCGGCGAGCCCTGCCTCGGTGGCGACCAGCGTGACGCCGTGACCGTCGCCGGATTCGCGCCAGACAGGCTCCCCTTTGCGGAGGTCGGCATCGACCCCCTCGACGAGGCCTTTGGCGATCATGGTATCCACCACCTTGGCGGCAGCACCTCCGCGCAGGGATCCGGGAAGCGGCAGGACGTTGTGACCCTCGCGCGCAGCGGCGGCGTGGAGGATTGCGGCTTGTGTGTCGGTGAGCTTGGTCATGGGGTCGTCTCCGTCGGCGGGGCCGCGACCGTCGCGGCCCTTCTACGACCCCAAGCCGCGCGGCATGGCGCGGCCGGAGTTCGGGCGGTAGCCGGGTTCACTCGGCGTGTTCGCCCTCCTTGAAAGCGGCGTCGGTGATGCGGTTCAGAAGTTCGGCGTAGTGGGCGAGCGTTCCGACATGGCCCCAGTTGATGTCGTCGGGCGCGTAGCCAAAATGGTCGTCGCTCAGGCTCTTCAGTCGGTCGAGCATCGCGTCGATCTCGGCCTTGGCGGCGATGAAAGCGTCGATGGCTTGCGGCTTGTTCCGGGTCTTGATCATGGCTGCCTCCGTCCTTGCTGGTGACGTCATACAGGCTCTGATCGAAGCCCCCATCAAGTCGATAAGATGATGATTTCGAATACTAATCAGAGCTGCCCATGCAGGGGCTGAGTGAGCGTCAGTACGCGGCTCACCGTGGTGTGTCGCGGGGTGCGGTGCAGAAGGCGCGGACCAGCGGGCGCCTGGCGCTGCACGCCGACGGCTCGATCGACGCCGTCGGCTCGGACGCGCGCTGGTCATCGTCGACCGACCCGGCGATGGCGCGCGGGAACACCAAATCGGTTCCGGCCACCGCTATAGCCGGCGTCCGCGACACCCTCGCCGAAGCGGGCCAGGCAGCGGCCGGTGCGACCACGTTCATGCAGGCAAGGACCGCCAACGAGGTGCTGAAGGCGCAGGAACGCCGGGTACGCCTGCAGAAGATGAAGGGCGAACTGATCGACCGGGCGCGCGTGGTCGGCCAGGTGTTCGCACTGGCGCGGACGGAACGGGACGCCTGGGCGCAGTGGCCTGCCCGCGTCGCCGGCCTGATGGCGGCCGATCTCGGGGTCGAAGCCGGTCTCCTGCGCCGCGTCCTGGAGAACCATGTCCGCCAGCACCTCGCAACGCTTGCCGAGCCGAGGCTCACCGTCGACTGACCTGTCAGATGATTACGGCTACGACGGCGGCGACCAGGTGCTCGCGGCCTGGCTCCAGGGGCTCGCACCCGACCCGGACCTGACCGTATCGAGGTGGGCCGACCGGCACCGCCGACTGACCTCGGTGGCGTCGGCCGAGCCCGGCGCCTGGCGAACGGATCGGACACCGTACCTGCGGTCCATCATGGACGACCTGTCGCCGTCGTCAGCGGTCGAGCGGGTCGTCTTCATGAAGGGCGCCCAACTCGGCGGGACCGAGGCTGGCCTGAACTGGCTCGGCTACGTGATCCATCACGCCCCGGGGCCGCTGCTGCTGGTTCAGCCGACCGTCGAGGGCGCCAAACGCGTCTCCAAGCAGCGTGTCGACGCGCTGATCGAGGCAAGCCCGGATCTGGCCGCGCGCGTCCGAGACCCGCGCTCGCGCGACAGCGGCAACACGGTGCTGATGAAGGAGTTCCCGGGCGGCGTGCTGATCCTGACCGGCGCCAACTCGGCGGTCGGCCTGCGCTCGATGCCGGTGCGCTATCTGTTCCTCGACGAGGTCGACGGCTATCCGGGCGACGCCGATGGGGAAGGCGATCCGGTAGCACTGGCGATCCAGCGCGCGGCAACCTTCCTGAACCGCAAGATCCTGATGGTGTCGACACCGACGCTGAAGGGGTTCAGCCGGATCGAGGCGGCGTACCTGGAGAGCGACCGGCGGGTGTTCGCCGTGCCCTGCGACGGCTGTGGGCAGCACCAGCAGATCGTGTGGCGGGACATCCGCTGGACATCGGGGCGCCTCGAGGAAGCGGCTTGGCACTGCTCGACCTGCGGAACCCGGCATCCTGAGCACCGCAAGCCCGCGTTGCTTGCCGCCGGCGCCTGGCAAGCGACGGCGTCAGGTGACGGACGGACGGCTGGTTATCATCTCTCCAGCCTCTACAGCCCGTGGGTGTCGTGGGCAGAGATCGCCGCCGAGCATGCCGCTGCCAAGGAGGATCCGGTCCGTCTCAAGGTCTGGGTCAACACCAAGCTGGCGGAGACCTGGGAGGAGCGCGACGGCGAGCGGCTCGACGCCGATGGCCTGATGCTCCGCCGCGAAAACTGGGGCACCGCCGTGCCGGCCGAGGTCGCGGTGGTCACCTGCGGCATCGACGTGCAGGACGATCGCCTGGAACTGGAGATAGTCGGCTGGGGCCGGGACGAGGAGAGCTGGTCTCTCGACACCATGGTGCTGTGGGGGGATCCGGCCGGCAGCAGGGTCTGGGACGACCTCGATGCGGTGCTCGCCCGGCGGCTCCCGCACGCGACGCTGCCCGCGGACATCGCCATCGACGCCGCCTGCATCGACACCGGCGGCCACCACACTCTGGCGGCCTACGCCTTCTGCCGGGGCAAGGAGCGACGCCGCATCTGGGCGATCAAGGGCATGGCGGGTGCCAGACCGATCTGGCCACGTCGGCCAAGCCGGGCCAACAAGGGCAAGGTCAACCTGTTCGCCATCGGTGTCGATGCAGCCAAGGAGGCTGTCTATGCCCGGCTAAAGGTGATGCCACCCGGAGCCGGGTCGTGCCACTTCCCGCTGGAACGGGACGCGGCGTGGTTCGAGCAGCTGACCGCCGAGCGCGTGCGCACCCGCTACGTGAAGGGGTTCCCGCAGCGCTACTGGTGGAAGCCGGACGGCCGGCGCAACGAGGCGCTGGACACACGGGTCTACGCCTACGCCGCCTTGCACGGCCTGATCGCCATGGGGCTGTCGCTCAATGCCCGCGTCGCGGCACTGCCGGTGCCGCAAACCAAGACCACGCCATCCACACCTGTCGTCGCACTCCCGGCGAGCCCACGGCGACGGCGGGCGATTGCATCGACTTACATGCAAGGCTGAAGGAGCAATGACGATGACGCCCGACCGTCTTGCCGCCTGGCGCGAGGCGCTTCAGGAGGCACGGTTCCGGGGAGTGCTGACGGTCAAGGCCGGCGACAAGAGCGTCACCTATCGCAGCGACGCCGAACTGGCGGCCGCCATTGCGGCCGTCGAGGTGGAGCTGGCCCAGACCTCGGGCCGACGCCGCCCGCGCTTCCTTGCCACCACTGCGGCGAAGGGCCTGTGAGCCTGCTCGGCGGCATCCGGCGGCGTATCGCCATGATGGTCGGCGGCTTCGACGGCGGCCTGTCGGCGCGGCGGCTGCGTGGCTTCCACGCCAGCCGGGCGCACGTCAACGCGCTGATCCAGGCCGCCGGGGCGGACCTGACGGCACGCGCCCGCTACCTCGTGCGCAACAACGGCTATGCCGCCAATGCGGTCGAGAGCTGGGCCGGCAATGTGGTCGGCACAGGCATCAAACCGTCGGCCCGCGCATCCGATCCGGCGGTGAAGGACCGCCTGCAGCGGCTGTGGCTCGCTTGGACCGACGAGGCCGATGCCGATGGACTGACCGACTTCTACGGCTTGCAGCGCCGGGCCGCGCGCGAGCTGTTCATCGCCGGCGAGACATTTGCTCGCATCCGTGTGCGCCGGGCTGGCGACGGTCTCACGGTGCCGCTGCAGATCCAGATGCTTCCCTCGGAGATGCTGCCGCTCGCCGACAACCGGTTACTCGGCAACGGCCACGTCGTGCGCCAGGGCATCGAGTTCGACCGCATCGGCCGGAGGGTGGCGTATCACTTCCTTCGGCGGCATCCGGGCGATCCGACCGATCCGGGGCTCGTCGGCGAGACCGTCGCTGTCCCGGCCGACAGCGTGATCCATCTCTATGACCCGGTCGATGCTGGCCAACTGCGCGGCGCGTCCCGGTTTGCGCCGGCATTGGTCAAGCTGTTCCTGCTCGACCAGTACGACGACGCTGAACTGGACCGCAAGAAGGTGGCCGCCATGTTCGTCGGCTTCGTGCGCCGCCCGGCGCCGGAGCTGAAGGACCCGCTGGAGCACGACGCCCGCGGCGAGCCGCTGTTGCCGCTGGAACCTGGCCAGCTGCAGATGCTCGACGACGGTGAGGACATCACGTTTTCCAGCCCGGCCGATGTCGGTGGCTCCTACGAGGCGTTCCAGTACCGGACCCTGCTGCAGGTATCGGCCGCGTTGGGAATGCCTTACGCCAACGTCACCGCCGACATGCTGAAGGCGAACTACTCGAACACCCGGGCGGCCCTGCTGGAGTTCCGCCGCCGCGTCGACGCGTTCCAGCACGCCGTTATTGTATTCCAGTTCTGCCGACCGGTGTGGCGGCGCTGGATCGACCTTGCCGGATTATCCGGCACAGCACCCGCCGCTGCGGGAGATCCGCCCGTCGGCGCCGACTGGCTGCCGCCGCGCTGGGACTGGGTCGACCCGATCAAGGACATCCGCGCAGAGGTCGAGGCGATCGACGCCGGGCTGAAGTCCCGCTCGCAAGCCATCTCCGAGCGCGGCTACGACGCCGAGCAGGTCGACGCCGAGATCGCCGCCGACCACGCCCGCGAGCAGCGGCTTGGCATCGGGTTCGCCAGACCGGCGCCGGTGCCGCCTGGAGCGCCCGTCGTGCCCGGGAACGAACCGGGCCAGGGCGTTTCTGAGCCAGGCACCGCCGCAACCGAGTGACGCCATGACCGACCTGCCGCACCTGGCAGCGCGCCTATACGGCACGCCGCTCATGATCGCGCGCCCGAAGCTGGCCGCCATCCTGGAGGCGCTCGGCCCTCGACTGGCGGGCGGCTCGTTGCCGTTGCCGTCGGGCGCTACTGACCGTCCGGCGCCGCAGGTCATCGAGCCAGGCATCGCTGTGGTACCGGTGCTCGGCACCCTGGTGCGGCGATCCTCATACCTGGCCGCCGCGTCAGGACTCACGGCTTACGCCGACATCGGCGACGAGATCGAAGCTGCCTTGTCGTCCGCTGACGTCCGGGGAGTGCTGCTCGAGCTCGACACGCCCGGGGGCGAGGCGGGCGGGGTGTTCGATCTGGCCGACCGGCTCAGCGAACTCCAGCGCGCCAGCGGGAAGCCGATCTGGGCAATCGCCGACGAGGCGGCTCTCTCGGCCGGTTACGCGATCGCGTCGGTCGCCGAGCAGATCTGGCTGACCCGCACCGCGGAGGTCGGATCAATCGGCGTGGTCGCGGTCCATGTCGACCAGAGTGCAGCCGACCGACAGGCCGGTCTTGCCTACAGCTTCGTTCACGCCGGGGCGCACAAGATCGACGGCTCCCCGCATCTGCCGCTGTCGGACTCGGCGCGCGCCCGGATCCAGGCCGACGTCGACGCGCTGAACGACGCCTTCGTCGATCTGGTCGCCCGCAATCGCGGGATCACAGCCATCGTCATTCGGCAGACCGAGGCCGCCACGTTCCGGGGCGAGCGCGCAGTTGCCGCCGGGCTCGCCGACCGGATCGGCAGCTTCGATGCCGTGCTGACCGCATTTGCCGAGCGGCTTGGCCGGCCTCGGTCCATTGCCGCCAGAGCGTTCCCTCACGTGAAGGAGACTCCCATGAAGACGGGCTTGCCCGAACAACCGCCTGCGGGTGCTGATGCACTCGAGCCGGCCATGATCGTTGAGACCGCAGCACCGGTCGTGTCGGCCGCCGCCGACGCGGGCCTCGCAGTACAGCTCCGCGCTGAGATGGCCGAGCTGATGACCGTCGCCGCCCAGGCCGCACGCCTCGGCGTCACCGTCGACGCCGCCGAGGCCATGCGCCGCGGCTTCGACCCGGCAGTGCTCCGCCGCAGCGTGCTCGACACGCTCGCGTCCCGCGACGCCGGTCTCGACATCGTGGCGGCGGCTCCCGTCGCAGGACCAGCGTCGGCTGGCGAGCGCCCCGCACCGTCCGCCGACAGCCCGCTGCTCCGGGCAGCCCGGGCCGCTGCCGCCGCCGGCCGGGAGGGCTGATCCATGGCCACTGTCCTGACCGCGCCCAGTGTCCTGGGCGACCTGGTGAAGCGCGAGTTCGACCGCGACTACACCCGAGAGACTGTGACGCTTCGTGCCGGCAGCTCCTATCCGATGGGCGCGGTGCTCGGCCGTGTAACGGCAGACGGCACCTACGCGCTGTCGCCCGCCGCGGTGACCGTCGGCATCGAGGGTGCGGAACTCGCGTCCGCCGTGCTGCTGAACACCACCGATGCGACCGCCGGCAACACCGAGGCCGTGGTGCTCGCGCGCGGGCCCGTCGTCCTCGCCGATGCCGCGCTCGTGATGGACGCCTCGGTCGACGATGCGACCAAGCGCGCCGCGAAGCTGGCCGAACTCGCCGCTCACGGCCTCGTCGCCCGCCTGGCCGTCTGAACCCTCATCATTGCGAACTCTGGAGGTCCGACCCGTGACCGTGATCGTCAACCCCTTCGACGGCGGCGGCTACACGCTGGCCGAGATGACGGCGGCCATTCAGCTGCTGCCCAACCGCTATGGAAGACTTGGGGGCCTGGGCCTGTTCACGCCCGAGCCCATCAGCCAGCGCCAGGTCACCGTCGAGCAGATCGAGGGCGAGCTGCGCTTGCTGCCGGCCGTGGCCCCCGGGGCGCCCGCGACCGTCGGCTCGTCCGAGACCGCCAGCATGCGCTCCTTCACCGTGCCGCACATCCCACACAACGACGTGGTGCTGCCCGAGGAGGTCCAGGGCAAGCGTGGCTTCGGGCTCGCCGCCGCCGAGGATCCGCTCGCCCAGGTGATGATGCGCAAGCTCACCCGCATGCGCTGGAAGCACGCCCAGACGCTGGAGTACATGCGGGCCAAGGCGCTTCACGGTATCACCAAGGATGGTGCGGGCCGGACCGTCTATGACTGGCACGCCGAGTTCGCGATCACGGCCAAGTCGGTCGACTTCAAGCTCGGCACCGAGACCACGGACGTGCTCGGCAAGTGCCGAGAGGTGCTGCGCCACGTCGAGGAGAACCTGAAGGGCGAGAGCATGACCAGCGTGCACGCCCTGGTCAGCCCCGGGTTCTGGGACAAGCTGATCGTCCACAAGCGGGTGGAGGAGGCCTACAAGTACTTCGAGGCGAACGCCGGGTTGAACCCGCTCCGACAGGACCTGCGGACCGGCTTCCGCTTCGGCGGCCTCGCCTTCGAGGAGTATCTCGGCACCGTCACGCTATCGACCGGTCAGACCGACAGCCTGCTGACGGTCGGTGAGGGCATCGCCTTCCCGATGGGGACGACCGACACCTTCCGGACGTTCTTCGCGCCGGCCAACCTGATGGACGCGGTCGGTACCTACGGCCAGGAACTGTACGCCTATCAGATCGCCCGCGAGAACGGCACCGGCATCGATGTCTACAGCCAGTCGAACCCGCTGCCGATCGTGAAGCGCCCGGCGCTCGTCGTCCGGCTCTTCAGCTCGAACTGACGCGGGCGGGGTCGACATCATGACCGGATGGGACGATCTGGCCGCCATGGTCGGCGGCGCCGCGCGGGACGCGTTCGCCACCACGGTGCTCTATCGGCCGCAGGTCGGCGATCCTGTCACCATCGCCGCCATCTTCCATGCCGAGCATGCCGAGGCCGGGCTCGCCGGCGGCGTGCCGGTGACCACGACGGCCCCCGTGCTGGACGTCCTGCTCGCCGACCTGCCGGTCGAGCCGGAGGAAGGCGACACGCTGACGGTCGCCGGCAGCGACTACCGCGTGGTCGACATCCGCACCGACGGCATGGGTGGGGCAAAGCTGATACTGCATCGGGTGCAGCCATGACCCATCCCCGTAGTCAGATCCGCGACGCCGTGCAGACACAGCTCGCCGGTGCGGCACCACGGACGGAAGCGGGCGACCGCGTACACGTGAACCGCACCACACCGCTGTTCGCCAAGGCGCTGCCCGCGATCCTGGTCTATGCCCGCGACGAGCGGGTCGACGGCACGCCGGACGGCCCGGGCGGCCCGACACGCCGTGTGCTCGAACTCGCCATCGAGATCGTCGCCGCTGGCGAGCAAGCCGACGGTCAGGTGGACCGCATCGCCGCCGATGTCGAGACTGCCTTCGAGGAGGAAGACACCCTCGGCCGGCTTGCCGAGTCCATGCGGCTGTTGCGCACCGATATCGATATCGACGGTGACGGCGACACACCCATTGTCGTCGCCCGGCTCGGCTACGAGGTGGTGTACTGGACGGTCCGCGAAGCGGATGAGGAAGCTGTCGCTCCAACGGATGTTCGGCTGAAGATCTACTCGCCGTTCGGGCCGCCGGTCGAGCCAGAGTACCAGTCGCTGACCAGTTTGATGCTGCAGACCTGATGGGCGAGCGGCTGCATCTGAACCGTGACGTCGCCGACATCGAGCGACGGCTCGGCTGCATGGCGCTCTACGGCACAATCGCCGAGGCCGACTACACCGCCGCCCGCGTGCGGGTTCGGAGCGGGCCGATCCTCAGCAACTGGCTGCCGTTCCTGACCTCCCGCGCCGAGGGCGACGTCACCTGGCATCCGCCCGAGATCGGCGAGCAGGTGCTCGTCCTCTGCCCTGGCGGCGAGCTGAACCAGGGCTGCGTCCTGGGCGCGCTCTATCGTGCAGCAGCACCTGCGCCGGCCGACCGGGTCGAGGTGTCGACCACGGTGTGGAAGGACGGGGCGTTCGAGCGCTACGACCGGGCCGGGCACCACTACCGCCTCGAGGTGCCGGCCGGTGGCTCGATCACGTTCGCCATCGGCGTCAGCGAACTGGTCATGACCGCCGACAACGTCACTGTCCGTGCCACGCGGATCGATTTGAACTAGCCATGTCCGCGTTCCGGTTCTTTGTGAGCCTGCTGTACGAGGGCGTCCCAGCTGTCCGGTGGGTTCCCTCGGTCCAGCATTTTCTGGAAGACCGTGTAGGCGTCGTTGCGCGCACCTCGGGTTCTCAGCGTCTTCTCGTCGTTGACCCAGGCATAGACGATGATCCGGGCACGGGCGTCATATCGGAAGAACAAGCGGAACCGTTGGCCGATCTTGATCCGGCGCCAATGCCGGTGCGCTTTGCCGAGCGTATTGCCCTGTCGGTGTACGTCGGCGCCGGGGTTGCTCGGGACCACCTCGAACATTGCGTGCCGCAATGCCAGGAGCAGCTTGGCGTTGGCGTTCAAGGGTTCGGGTTCACTGATCACTCCGGCCGCTGCGGCCAGACGATCCAACTGCTCGACCAGACAGTCATGGAACAGCAGCGTCCAGCCATGCCGCTGCATCAGAGGGCAACGTCACCGTCGATCAGCTCGTCGATGTCGACCGGCCCGTCGGGGAGAGCCGTCAGCGCAGCGGCCAATCTCTCCGGCAGGGCGCCGACGTTGCGCCCCGACCGGATGTCCTGGGCCAACACTTCGAGGAACGCCTCGATCGCCGGATCGGCATGCGGTTCCTCCTCGGCTCGGGTCACGATGACGTCGTCGCCGCGTAGGTCGAAGGATATGCGGCTGCCGGCGTCGACGCCGAGCGCCTGACGGACCGCCTTGGGCAGGGTGACCTGTCCCTTCGACGTGATGGTGGCGGTTGCATGTACGTTCGGCATGGTCGGTCTCCTCGCCTGTTGAACGTAAGGAATTGTCCTTACTAAATCAAGGTGCCCATGCCCGCCGTCGCCCGTCTCGCCGATCTCTGCACCGGCCACGGCTGCTGGCCGGCTCGCCCCAATGCCGAGGGCAGCCCGGACGTGTTCGTCAACCGCAGACCGGCGCATCGCCAGCATGACGCCTGGCTGCCGCACACTTGCCCGGACATTCCAGAGACCCATGCGAGCGTGCAGGCTGCCGGCAGTCGCACGGTTTACGTCAACGGCCGCCAACTGGCGCGTATCGGCGACCCCGTCGCCTGCGGTTCGGCGGTCGCGACCGGCAGTCCGGACGTCTTCGCGGGAGACTGATCCATGGAAGGCATGGATGCCACCACCGGTGCCGCGCTCGCCGGCATCGACCATCTGCGCCAGTCGATCCGCGACATCCTGACCACGCGCATCGGGACCCGGGTGATGCGCCGGGACTACGGCTCGGATCTGCCGGGACTGATCGACCGGCCGATGTCGCCGGGGCTGCGAGTGGAGATCTTCGCTGCTACCGCCCGGGCACTTCGACGGTGGGAGCCGCGAGTTCGCGTCGAGCGGATTGCGGTCACCGAGGCGGTGCCGGGTCGCCTCACCATCGAGCTCGTGGTCCGCCACCTCCCGGACGGCCGCACCATCACCCTCGACGGCATCACCGTGGAGTAGCGCGTGACCGACGCCGCGATCGATCTGTCGCGCCTGCCGGCCCCGACGGTTGTCGAGGCGATCGACTACGAGACGGTGCTGGCAGCCTTGAAGGCGGATCTGGTTGCCCGGTGGCCGGATTACACGGCCGATCTGGAGAGCGATCCCGCTATCAAGTTGCTGGAGGTCGCCGCCTATCGGGAGGTGCTGCTCCGCCAGCGCGTCAACGACGCGGCGCGCGCGGTCCTGGTGGCGACCGCGATCGGGTCCGACCTCGATCACCTCGGCGCTCTTCTGAACGTCGCTCGTCTGGAGGTCGAGGCAGCAGCACCGAACGCGACGCCACCGAGAGTGGCGATGATGGAGGGCGACGAACGGTTCCGCCAGCGCATCGTCCTTGCCCTCGAGGGCTATCCGACAGCCGGGTCGCGGCAGGCCTATCGGTTCCACACGCTGTCGGCGTCCTCCATGGTCAAGGACGTGTCGGTGGCGAGCCCAGCACCGGGGCTGGTTCGCGTGACCATCCTGTCGACGCTCGGCGACGGCACTGCCGATGCGGGGCTGATCGCGACGGTCCGCTCCGCGGTATCAGCCGACAAGGTGCGGCCGCTCACCGACAGCGTCAGCGTGGTATCGGCGACCGTGATCCCCTACACGGTTGCGGCGCAGCTGCGTGTTCGATCGGGTCCGGATCCTGATCTGGTTCGCGCCGAGGCTCTGGCTGCCGCGTCGGCCTATGTGGCGGACCGCCATGCGATCGGGGCGGAGGTTGCGGTGTCGGGCCTGCTGGCGGCACTGCACCAGCCCGGGTGCCGCACGGTCGCTCTGCTGGCACCGGCGACGGATCTGATCGTGGCTGAGGACGAGGCTCCGTACTGCACGGGCATCGACATCACGGTCACGGTGGATGACGCGCGATGACAGCGTCCCTGCTGCCGTCGAACGCGAGTGCGGCCGAGCAGGCACTGGCTATCAGTCTGGCCCGCCTGTCGGACATCCCGGTGCCGAACCGGGATCTCTGGAACCCGAGGACCATCCCGGCGCATCTGCTGCCTTGGCTGGCTTGGTCGTTGTCGATCGGCGAGGAGTGGGCTCTGGCGACAACTGAGGCGGAGCGCCGCTCGATGGTTGCTGCCGCGGTCGAACTGCACCGCTACAAGGGCACGCCTTACGCTGTCCGGCGGGGTCTGGTGAGTGCCGGGTTCCGGGACGCCACGGTGCAGGAAGGCCAGGCGGTTCTCCGCCACGACGCCACGGTCCGACGTGACGGCACGGAGGACTACAACGTCGGTCGCCGCTGGGCGCTGTTCTCCGTCACCCTGGACCTCGGCAACGACAAGGGGTTCGACCCGGAAGTCGCACGGCTTGCCCGTATCGCGATCGACGTTTGGAAGAACGCCCGCTCGCACCTGCGCAGCCTCGAGCTACGGGCGACGCTGTCGGAGAACCGAACAACAGTCGCGGCGGCCTCGCCGATGCTGCGTGCTGGGTTGGCTCTGGCCAGCCGGCGTCCCGGGTTCCGCGACGGGACACATCGGCGCGCTTCGCCGGCCCGTGTCCTCCACGACGGTGTGTGGCGGTACGGGGTACTCGCATCTCGGACTGGTGCCGTGCAGTGGGTGGGGCTCAGTTTTGGGACCGCTCGGATCACGACCAGACTGGATGTCGGTCTGGGACTGGAAGGACGACGCGTCCAGGGTGTCTGGCGCGACGGCTCGGTCCGGTTCTCCGGTGCCATGCGAAGGGGATTCGCCGACGCCCTGGAACCGCAGCCGCGGATGCTGGCGCTCAGGCTCGACGATACCCGCGGAGCGTGGCCCGAGATTCCGGGGTTCCTCGTCTACCCGGACCCCGATGCCTGGGCCGGCGGCCGACCACTCGACGGACCGGTCTATGGTTCCGCCGTGAGGTCCCATCCGCGTGACGGAACCGTAATCCGCGACTCCACCCGCCACTTCGGGCCGAACGAACTCACCTACTACACCCAGCAGGGCAACACGGTGCTGCAGACCGTCTGGGACTACGACCAGACCCAATGGGACGGCAACACCACCGAATGGGATGATTGACCCTTGGCCAGTGCCGTTGATCCCACGGTGCCGAGAACCGGCAACGCCGATACCGCGCGCCTGCGCCGCCAGTTCGCAACCATCAAGGCGGAACTCGAGGCCCTGCAGGATCAGTTGGTGGGGTTGGAGGCGGCGCTCGCTGCCGGCATCGCATTGCCGGCCGATGCGGTGCGCCTGACACAGTTGGCCCAGGTCGCCCTGTCGGGGTCGTACTTCCACCTTCAGCACCGGCCGACGATCCCCGGCAGCGCTGGCGATATCGGCGCTGTTCCGCTGGCTGGCGGCACGCTGACCGGCCCGCTCACGCTTCACGGCAACGCGACTGCGGCGTTGATGCCGGTGACGTTCCAGCAGGCTCAGGGTCTGATAACGGCACTCCCGCAGGTCGCGCGGACGGGCGTCTATTCAGACCTGACGGGGCGGCCGGCATTGGGCACGGCGGCGGCGCAGAACGTCGAGGCATTCGCCGGTGCCGCCCAGGGCGCGAAGGCCGATACCGCGGTGCAGCCAGCCGACCTGGCCCCCGTCGCCACGTCAGGGAGCTACGGCGACCTGGTGGGTGTCCCGGTCCTGGGGACCGCCGCCTCCACCGACGCCACCGCCTACGCGACGGCGGCTCAGGGCGCCAAGGCGGATACCGCCGTGCAGCCGGCCGATCTGGCGCCAGTCGCGATCGCGGGCAGCTTCGGGAGCCTGACTGGGAGCGTGACGGAAGGGCAACTGGAAGCGGCTCTGGCCGCCAAGGTGAACAACACCCTTCCATACAATGTCGACGCCATCCGGGCACCGAACGCGTCGGACGACGCCACTGCCGGCTGGACAGTCGGGTCTCTGTGGATCGACGTGCTCGGTGACGAAGCCTATCGCTGCGTGGATGCGTCGCCTGGGGCGGCCGCATGGGCGAACACCACGCTGTCTACGGCGGAACTGGCGGTGGTGGCGCTGTCCGGCCAGTACGCGGATCTGCTCGGCAAGCCGACGGTCCTGTCCGCATTCGCCAACGATGCGGGGTTCATCACCGCCGGCCAGGCGCCGGTGCAGTCCGTCAACGCGATGGCGGGGGCGGTGGTACTGACCGCCACGCATGTGGGAGCAGCGCCCTCCAGCCACGTCGGGGCGGCCGGGGCAGCGCATGCAGCAGCCACCCAAGCCATGGCCGGCTTCATGTCGGCCGCCGACAAGGCCAAGCTCGACGGCGTCACCGACGGTGCCGAGCCTAATGCCGTGCAGTCGGTCAACGGTCAGGCCGGTGCCGTGGTGCTGTCCCACACGGACGTCGGCGCAGCATGGTCGGGGCATTCGCACGGGCTGGCGACGAGTGGGTTCGCCGGGTTCATGGCGCCTGGCGACAAGGCCAAGCTCGACGCGGTGGAGAGTGGTGCGACCGCCGATCAGACGGCTGGCGAGATCCTCGACGCGATCAAGTCGGTGGACGGGACCGGTTCCGGGCTCGACGCAGACCTGCTGGACGGCGTCCAGGCGAGCAGCTTTGCCCGGTACACCAACGCGCACACGACGTCCGATCCGAACGCGGCACCGGAGGGCTTCTCCAGCGGCGACTCCAATATCGACGGTGTGACCCAGGGTTGGCACTGGATCAAGTCGACGACCGCCCGCAGCGGCGGGTACGGCGTCCAGCTGGCGGTATCCGACACTGCCGTCGGGCGCGCTTACCTGCGTGTCCTGCAGAACGGGGGATGGGGCGGCTGGCTGACCGTCTGGACGTCCGGTACCGACGGGCTCGGCTCGGGTCTCGACGCCGACCTGCTCGACGGCGTCCAGGGGACCGATTTCCAGCAGAAGGCCGACACCTTCGACGGCATCGGCATCGAGGCGCCCGCGGTCGGGACCTACGACTACGCGCGCTCGCTGCCGGCGGCACGACGGATCGAGATGATCCGGCACATCTGCACCGTCGGCACCGCGACGGTGGAACTTCGCGACGATGGCGGGGTGCTGGCCACGCTGTCCGTGTCGACATCTGCAGCCGTCGATGCGGCTGTGTCGCACGTCGTGGCGGCTGGCGAGCGGCTCTACCTGAACGTGACCGCAGTCGATGGCTGCGAAGGCCTGGAAGTGTGGTTCGGAGGGTGAGGCATGGCGTTCCGGCATTATAGGGCGTCCGGCACCGGCCCCACCCTCCTGACGCTCTCCAGCGGGTCGATATACCAAGGTGCCGAAGTCGTTGCGAGCCAGTCGCACACCATCGTCGGCCGGTCGGTTGTGGTGAGCACGGACTGGCAAGTATCAGCTTCTCCGAGCTTCTCGACGGTCGTCTGGCAGAGCCTTGGTCAGGTGGCCGATCCGTTCACCGCAACGGTTCCGGCGAGCACGCTCGCGATCGCAACCGCCTACTACGCACGATGGCGGGCGAACTATGCCGATGCCTCGACCAGCCCCTGGGCGCCCGCGATCGGTTTCGCCACATCGGCCGTCACACCGCTGACGGTCAACACCATCATGGTGGCCGGTGGCGGTAACGGCGGATCGAACATCGGCGGTGGTGGAGGCGGTGGCGAGGTCTATCACGCGTCCCTGGTGCTGACGACGAACGACACGTTCGTCGTCACCTCGGTCGGCGGGCCCGGACAGAACACCGTCGCGAACGGCATCACGGTCATCGCCGGCGGTGTCGGCGGCACTGGCAGTGGCGGTGGTGGAAATGGCGGTAGCGGCGGCGGTGGCGCAGGCGACAACGATGGATCGGGAGGCCCAGCAGGCTCAAAGACGGGCTCCTACCTCGGGAACAACGGCTATTCGGCTGTGGGTATCAACTGGGTTGGCGGCGGCGGCGGCGGCGCAGGCGCAGCGGCCCCCGGCCGGAATGGCGGTGCCGGCCACACCTGGATAGACGGCCTCGACTATGGCTCCGGCGGTGGCGCTGGAGCGCGAACCGAGGCCGGCTCCGCTGGTAACGCAGGCGGTCCAGGTGCCGGTGCGGGCGTCATGGGCAACGGCGTTTACGGCCCTGGGCAGAGCGCTACCGCCCGTGGCGGCGGAGGGGGTGGCGGTCCCAACTACGGTGGGTCCAACGGCGGCGGCGGTGCTGCCGGCTGCGTGGTCCTCGCCTACTCCGGCACAACCGTGAAAGCCAGTGGCGGCGCCATCACGACCGATGGGGTCTTCACCTACCACACGTTTGCCGGGGCGGGCACGTTCAGCGTCTTGTAGGCGCCCGACAGATCTGCCGCTCGTTCGGCCTGCCAGTCCCGCAATCAATCAAACATCCGATGTCCAGGAGGTGGCCCGTGATCGTCGACGGCTATTACACGACCCTGCGCGAACTGCTGGCGACGGGGAACGCCGACAAGGTGGTCGCACGGATCGGCTTCGGGATCGGAACCGCTCCCGAGGCTGCGGGCGATACCGCGCTCACCGGCGCCTACGTCAAGGCGCTGTCCGGCTTCGAGATGGACCCCGCGAACCCCCGTCTGCTGCGCTTCACCTACAAGCTGCTGCGCGGCGAGGCTAACGGCATGGCGATCACCGAGATCGGCCTGTTCACCGCGGATGGACAGCTTGTCGCCCGCAAGGTGCGCAACCCGATCGTGAAGACCCCGGACATGGCGATCGGGGACAGCTGGGAACTGCTGGTCTGAGGAACACACGACATGGCGAACCTTCCCGATGTGACCACGCCGGGCTTCCCGGAGGTCTACGAACTGGCCGTGGACGACCCGGTCGCGGGCGGTCCGGACGGAGTCGACAACCTCCCGCACAAGCAGCTGGCGGAACGCACCCTGTACCTGAAGCAGCGAGCCGACAGCACTGCATCGGCCGTGAGTGCGGTCGACGCCCGGGTCGAGACGCTTGAGGCGAGCTCGGTCGGGTCCGTCGGCCGGGCAGTACCGCTCGCTTGGGAGTACGGGGACGAGGGCTACGACTTCGAGCTGTTCTCGCAGGGCTTCGAGTGGCGCGACATGGACCCGGTCACGGTCGTGCAGACCGTCGCCGGTGACGAGAGCATCGATGTGTCGGATACCTCGGAACTCCAGGTGGGCGGCACCTACGCGATCTATTCCGGTACTGGCGTCGCCTATCCGGTGACGGTATCCGCGGTCCTGTCGCCTGTGCGGTTCCGCGCGAGCGAGGTGCTGTCGGTCAGCCTCTCCGGCGCGACCCTGGCCCGCACATCGTGGGACGTCCGTGCTGGCTACGCGGTCGCGAAGAATGGCGGCGTCTTCTACTCCCGCCCGGTGCGGTCGCTGCGCTACTACGGCGATGGTCGCGTGGTTATCCGCCGCGACGACAGCGACGGCATGCTTGGCCTTCAGTACCGGGTCGCCGGCACGGGTGGTGCCTGGCAGGACGCCACCCTGCTCGGAACGGTCGCCCGCGCGGAGAACTCCCGCGACGAGGAGTACCGGGTGGTCGGCGGAAGCCTGGTCGAGTTCCGCCTGGAAATGGCCAATGGTCCCTCCGCCAGGGACATGACGGTGTTCCACATGGTGGCCTTCCCCGGCGATGCGGCTGGACGGGCCTGGGACGTGGCCCAGCCGGTGAACCTGTCCCCGGCCGACGGCGCCTCCGGCCTGAACGATACCGTCCCGCTGGTGGGCAGCGCCTACCGGAGCCTTTACGGCATCGCCCAGGACAAGCAGGAGTTCCGGGTGGCGACCGAGGCCGAGATGGTCAACGTCGTGTACTCGTCGCTGTTGGGTATCGCGAGCAACACCCACACCATTCCCGCCGGCAACCTGGCCGTGGACACCGTGTACTTCTGGCAGCTCCGCTATCAGGACGCGGACGGCACATGGTCACCCTGGTCCGAGCCCTCCGCCTTCACCACCGGGTCGGTGTTCCAGTATATCCAGCAGCCGACCAACACCGCGCCGGCCGCCGGAACCACCAGCGCGTCGGTCGTGCCGACCCTGCAGGCATCGGCCTTCACGGTGATCGGCGGCACGGACACCCACGCGGCGTCGCAGTGGCAGGTGGCCACCGACAGCGCCTTCACCGCAATCGTGCTCGATACCGGAGAGACCTCGTCCAGCAAGACCAGTCACGCGGTCCCGGCCGGCATCCTGCAGGATCAGACCGCCTATTTCTTCCGGGTCCGCTACAAGGGGGCCGCACTCGGCTGGTCGCCATACTCCAGCCCGACCGGCTTCAGCACCCAGGCGGTGCCGGCAGCACCGACCAACACCGCGCCGGCGAACGGGGCGACCGACGTGGCGGTGGCGCCGACCCTCCAGACCTCGGCGTTCTACATTCCAGGCGGCGGCGACACCCACGCCAAGTCGCAGTTCCATGTGGCGACGGACAGCGGCTTCGCGACCATCGTCTATGACAGCGCGGAGACTGCCGATCTGACGTCGCATGTGGCGTCCAGCGGCCTCGTGGCGCTGACGACCTATCACTGGCGTGCCCGCCACAAGGGCCTCGTCACCGGCTGGGGGCCGTGGTCGGCGCCAACCAGCTTCACCACCCGTCTGCCATCCGGATCCACGGCCTACGCGAGCTCGGGAACCTTCACCTGGACCGCTCCGGCCGGTGTCACCAGCGTCACCGTCAAGGTGATCGGCGCTGGCGGTGCCGGCGGCAACGACTATGGAGGTGGGCCATCACCCGGAGGTGGCGGCGGAGGTGGCGGTGCCATGGGCACCTACACCGTGATCCCCGGCACCGGTTACGCCGTGACGATTGGTGCCGGCGGTACCCCCTCCGGCAACCCCAATGGCGGCTCCAGCAGCTTCGGGTCGTTCCTGTCTGCGACCGGCGGTGCAGCCGGAGGCAGCGACCCCAATCGCAGCGGTGGTGCGGGCGGGGTTGGTGCTGGCGGAAGCACTCTGAACGGTACCGGTGGGGCCGGCGGCATGGGCGAGAGCGACAACCAGTCGGGTGACGCGACCGACGGCGGTAACGCCATCGGCATCGGTGGCGGCGGCGGTGGCGGCTGGATGCGTGGCTCCGGTGCCGGCGCCCTGAACGACGGGGCCGGGCAGGGTGGCGGCGGTGGCAATGGGCTGGGCGGTGTCGGGCGGGTCACCATCACTTGGGGAGGCTGATCATGTGGGCGCGGATCGACAACGGCTTGGCCGTCGAGTTCACCAGCGAGGATCCGTCAGACCGGTTCCATCCCGACCTGACTTGGGTAGCGGTTCCGCCGAGTCTTCACAGCTGGGCCGATACCACCTACGTCGCCGACACCGAGGACGGGCTGCGGCCGCCGTCGCTCGACACCATCAAAGCCCAGGCACGAGCCCGCGTGGCTGCCCGCCGTTACCAGGAGCAGGGACGGGGTGTCACGGTCGGCAGCTTCCGGTTCCACACCGACCAGGAGGCCTGCGCCAACCTGACGGGTGCTGTGGTGCTGGCACGCGAGGTCGAGGCCCGCGACGGGCCGGGCTCCTATGGTGCCAAGTGGAAGACGCTCGACGGCTTCATCATTCTCGATCTGACAGGCCTCATCACTGTCGGCCTGCAGGCAGGCGCGTTCGTCCAGTCCTGCTACGACCGCGAAGACGCGATCGGCGTCCTGCTGGACGCAGCCACCGACTGGACCGCCGTCGTCGCCGTTTACGACGCCGAGATCGATACGGGCTGGCCGGCCGACGCCGCGTAGCCAGCGCTTCTTCATAAAAGCCATCCGGACCCCGCCCTCTGGCGGGGTCTCTTACGTTGAGGGAGGGAGATCCCCATGCCCGAGCAGTTCCTGCACGGCGTCGAGGTCGTCGAGATCGACACCGGGCCACGGCCGATCCGCACGGTGAAATCCTCGGTGATCGGTCTGGTCGGCACGGCACCCGACGCCGATCCCACGGCCTTCCCGCTCGACACCCCGGTCCTGGTCGCTGGATCCCTCGCCGCCCTCGCCAGCCTCGACACCACCGGCAATTTCGCCGGCACCCTGCCGGCCGCCCTCGACGGCATCTTCGACCAAGCCGGCGCCATGGTCGTGGTGGTTCGCGTCGCTGAAGGCGCCGACGTCGCCGAGACTGAAGCCAACGTTATCGGCGGCGTGGCCCCCGGAACCGGCGTCTACACCGGCGTCCACGCGCTGATGGGCGCCCAGGCCCGCCTCGGCGTCACGCCACGCATCCTGATCGCGCCAGGGTTCACCCACCGGCAGGCCGCGGGGCCCGACGGTCCGCTCGCCAATGCGGTGGTCGCCGAGCTGCTCGGCATCGCCGAGCGCCTGCGCGCGGTGATCGTCGCCGACGGGCCGAACACGTCGGACGCTGACGCCATCGCCTTCCGCGGCGACTGGGGCAGTGCGCGCGTCTACACCGTCGATCCCTGGGTGCTGGTGGCGCGCGGCGGCGCCATCGTGCCGGAGCCGGCGAGCGCCCGCGTCGCCGGCATGATCGCCCGCATCGACAACGACCGCGGCTTCTGGTGGTCGCCCTCGAACCAGGAGATGTTCGGCATCGTCGGCACGTCCCGGCCGGTCGACTTCGCATTGGGTGACCCGAACAGCCGGGCCAATCATCTGAACGAGAACGAGGTCGCGACCATCATCCGCGAGGACGGTTTCCGGCTCTGGGGCAACCGCACCTGTTCCTCCGATCCGAAGTTCGCCTTCCTATCCGTGCGCCGCACCGCCGATCTCATCAACGACAGCCTGCTGCGCGCCCACCTCTGGGCCGTCGACCGCAACATCACGCGCACCTACCTCGAGGACGTGAGCGAGGGCGTGAACGCTTACCTGCGGTCGCTGAAGGCCCAGGGCGCCATCCTCGGCGGGCGCTGCTGGCCTGATCCAGACCTGAACAGCCCGGCCAACCTCGCCCAGGGCAAGGTCTACTTCAACCTCGACTTCACCCCGCCATACCCGGCCGAGCACGTCACCTTCCGCTCGCACCTGGTGAACGACTACCTCGTGGAGATTCTCTGATGGCGATCCAGCTGCCGCGCGTGCTGAAGAACCTCAACCTCTTCGTCGACGGTCGCGGTTATGCCGGCCGCGTCGACGAGATCACCCTGCCGAAGCTGACCGTCAAGACCGAGGAGCACCGTGCCGGCGGCATGGACGCGCCGATCCGCCTCGACATGGGAATGGAGGCGCTCGAAGCCACGCTGATGCTGGCGGAATTGGATGATGCCGTGTTCGCGACCTTCGGTCTGCTCGGCCGCGACGCCATCCCCGTCACCGTGCGCGGTGCCATCCAGGCCCAAGGCGGCGAGGCCCAGGCGGTCGTCGTCAACCTCCGCGGCGGCTGGCAGGAACT
>JABMNR010000062.1 GCA_013203465.1 Alphaproteobacteria bacterium | reverse complement strand
TTCGGCCGCTGGTTTCGGTCAGCCGCACCGCCTCACGCTTGAACTCTTCGGTGAATGTCCGTCGCTCGCGTTTGCCCATCGGGTCCTCCTGTCGCGTCCAGCGCTAGCAGAAAGTCCCTCCACTTTTCCCAGGCAAGTCCAATCCGGGGCAAGCCGGTGAAGACGACGACGAGCGACAAGGCAGCGCCTTGCCCGCTCGACCAGGTCAACCGCCAGTTCCATGCGCCGGCACCGAACATGCTGTGGGTCTCGGATTTCACCTATGTCGCGACCTGGACGGGGTTCGTCTACGTCGCGTTCGTGATCGACGTCTATGCCCGCTATATCGTGGGCTGGCGGGTGAGTAGGACGGCCCATGCCGGCTTCGTCCTGGATGCCCTCGAACAGGCTATCCACAAGCGACGCCCTGATTATCGTGGCGGCCTTGTCCACCATAGCGACCGAGGCAGCCAGTACGTCTCGATCAAATACACCGAGCGCCTGGTCGAGGCCGGGATTGAACCATCGGTGGGCAGCGTTGGCGATAGCTATGACAACGCCTTGGCCGAGACCATCAACGGCCTCTACAAGGCCGAAGTGATCCACCGACGTGGCCCATGGCGCTCGTTCGAGGCTGTCGAATACGCCACGCTTGAATGGGTCGACTGGTTCAATAACAGGAGACTTCTCGAGCCCATCGGTAACATCCCACCCGCCGACGCCGAACAACGCTACTACGCCATGCTGGACGAGCAGCCCATGGCCGCGTAACTCAAACCAAAGGGCCTCCGGCAATCCCGGGGCGGTTCAGTTGGCGGTTTGCGATCGGGTCGGGCAAACTTTGGATCAAGCAATTCCTCCTGCCCACGCCCGGCCACATCGAACAGCCCGTCATTGGTGGGCCTCCGTGTTTTGTTGGAGCGCAGCGGCTCGCCGCTCTCGTCGACAACCTTGCTGCCACCAAACCAACGCTTGAACGCCGGGGTATCGGTTTGACGGCCCTCCGTCAGCCCTTCCGGCGGCTCTTCTCGAGCAGGGCCTTCATCTCCGGTTCCTCGGCCTTCCGGCGCTTGATGTTTGCCATCGCGTACTCTACTTCGGGCAGGTCCTGCGGCAACTTCTTCATCGACGCCTCGAACTCCAGCCACTCCTCGATCGGGGCGAAGGGACTGGGTGCGTCGATCAGATAGACCTGCGTCGGGTTGGTCATAGGTTTGCTCCGTCAGGTTCTTGAAGTTGGCATTCGCGGCCAACAGTTTGGCCGACTTCATCGCCTCCGTCACGACCGCAACCAAGCCGTCGGGCGGCGCCGGGGCGTTATCTGTCTCGTAAGTAATGAGCCCGATCCTGTGCAACAAGATGTTCCGTGCGTGCGCGTGCAGGAAGCTGGCCTCTTCAACGCCGACCAACCCCGGAGCCGCGCCATCTTGGTGTTGGCGCCGGTCTTGTCGATAAAGATCAACTGTTCCGGGTCGAGCTCGACCTGACCGTCGAATCAGCTGTCTGAACGTGTCCGCCCCGAGGGGCCCACTCCAGATCTTGGTTTCGAGAGACGGCCCGTTTTCATGACGGGTGGTTGGGGATGAAGGGCGTGGACACGATTGCGCGGGTGCGTCGGGAGTATTTTGTACGGGGCCGGCCGCTGAAGCAGATCGCGCGGGATCTGCACCTCTCGCGGAACACGGTGCGTAAGATCGTGCGCCCCGCCTTCGGGTCCGGAGTTACGCGGAGCTGAACGCCTGGCTGACCGGATCGCTGCGTCGCCTGGGCCAAGGCGCACCGCCATCCCGAGGAGCGGGGCAGGACGGTCTGGGATACTCCCCGAGCTCGGCAGCAGATGAGGTTTCGAACTGCTACAAATCGCTACAATTCTGCTCCTATATCGAGCATCGCATTGCGGTGACCATCCGTCTGTGAACGAGCGAGCCTTCTGGCCCGCATCAGGACGGAGGCGGACGAATGAGCAAGCACCAGGACATGACGACCGAACGCGTAGCGGTTTCCGTCGAGGATGCCGCTGCAATGGCGGGTATCGGGCGGACGACGATCTATGCCGCGCTCGGTAGTGGAACTCTACCCAGCCTGAAGATCGGCAAAAGGCGATTGATCCGGGTCGAGGCGCTGAAGGCGTGGATCGCCTCGCACGAGACCGAGACGGACGTTGCTCGATGAACGCGGCGACGCTGGCAGCCGCGATCGACGGGCGCAAGGCCGGGGGTGGGTGGATAGCCCGGTGCCCGGCGCATGAAGACCGCACGCCAAGCCTTTCAATTCGAGAGTCGGATGACGGCACGTTGCTGGTTCACTGCCATGCCGGTTGCGATCAGGTGCGTGTCATCGCGACCCTACGGTCACGAGGCCTTTGGTCAGGAGCAGGCGAGCGACTAGTCTCACATTCAACGACTGCTCCTGCTCCCTCGCGTGAGAGGGACTTGAGTGACGCCAGTCGCACCACGGCTGCCCTGTCGATCTGGCAATCCTCGATGCCGGCCGAGGGGTCTCTGGTCGGGGCGTACTTAGCCACGCGCGGCTTGAGTATGTCGCCGATCTGCAGACTTCGGTTTCACCCGGGGCTCAAGCACTCGTCTGGCGGCATCTGGCCGGCGATGGTCGCACTGGTGACGCGCGGGTCCGATGACACGCCGCGGGCGGTTCACCGCACGTTCATCGCACGTGACGGTGCAGGCAAGGCCCCGGTCGAGCCACCGAAGATGATGCTCGGACCGTGCCGAGGCGGAGCTGTGCGGCTAGCTCCGCTTGGGGAGCTGCTGATGGTCGGCGAGGGCATCGAAACCTGTCTCGCGGCCATGCAAGCCACCGGCGACCCCGCATGGGCCGCGCTGTCGACATCCGGGCTGCGCACCCTCGACCTGCCGGACAGCGTTCACGATGTGATCGTGCTGGCCGACGGTGACGCTCCAGGCGAGGCGGCGGCCCTGGATTGCGCCCGGCGCTGGAAGCGGGAAGGCCGCAAAGTGCGCATCGCCCGCCCGCCGAGAGGGTGCGACTTCAACGACCTCCTCATGGGCTGCGCCGACAGCAGCATCGGTGGTGCCACGTGACCGGGGCCGCGGTGAACCGGATCGCCGCCGCGATCGACAGCGCAACGGAGATCGGGGATCCGGTGACTGAGCCGGTGGGCGTTCGCAAGCCTCGACTCCTCATCGAACACTGCGACCCCGACCGAACGGTTGCGGCACTCCGGGACATCCTGTCGAGTGCCGGGGGGCTGTATGACCGGGGCGTGCCTGTCCGCCTTGCTACCGACCAGCTTCAGGGTGGTGCTGTTGCCCAGGTGATCACACCCGATTCGCTGGTGCGGATCGCGCACGCAACCTGCCGCCCATTCGTGTGGAAGGAGCAGCGGGACGGCACGATCATGGAGAAGAACGCCCGGCTGCCGCGCTCCCTTGCCGTCATGTATCTGGACTGGCGCGGCGAATGGCACCTGCCGCCGTTGAACGGCATTGCCTCGGCGCCCGTGCTGGCAGCCGACGGCGCGATCCACTGCGCCGAGGGATACGACCACGCCTCGGGCCTGTGGCGTGAGAACGTACCTGCCTTGGCCGGATTGGTTCCGGATCGTCCCACGCGTGGTGATGCGATCGCAGCGCTGCGCCTGATCCGCGAGAGCTTCAAGACGTTCTGCTTCGCCGATGCCAGGACCGTGCGAGACGAGGCAACCGGTATCGAGTTCGTGGACACGAGCATGCCGCCGGGGCAGGACGAGAGCGGGTTTATTGCCGCTCTTCTCACCGCCGTGTGCCGGCCGAGCCTGCACCTGGCGCCAGCGATATTGATCCATGCCGCGCCGATGTCCGGTGCCGGCGCCGGCAAGGGACTGCTGGCCCGCTGCATATCCATCATCGCGTTCGGGCGGGAGCCGCATGCCGTCACCAGCGGCTCGACCGCGGAGGAGTTGGAGAAGCGCATCTCGGCCGAACTGATGGAAGGCAGCCCGGTGCTGTTTCTCGACAACTTGAACAACAAGGCGTTCAAGTCGGACCTGCTGGCGAGCGCGATCACGGAACGCCCGGCCCGGGTCCGGGTGCTGGGCCGATCACAGATGGTGCAGTTGAACGCGTCGGCGCTGGTGATTCTGACCGGTAACGGCCTGAGCGTGTCCGAGGATCTGGCGCGCCGCTTCATTGCCATTGAGCTGGATCCGAAGACCGAAGATCCCGAATCCCGGACATTCCGGACCGACATCCGCGCCGATGTCACCAAGCACCGGGTTGAGCTGCTCGGCGCACTTCTAACGATCTGGCGATGGGGCCGGATGAACGAGGACCTCGGGGCCGGCAAACCGCTGGGCAGCTTCGAGCAGTGGTGCCGATGGGTCCGTGACCCACTGCTCGCTCTGGGATGCCAGGATCCGGTGGATCGGGTGAAAGAGGCCAAGGCACGGGACGGACGTCGACAGGCGGTCAGCGAGTTCTTCGTAGCCTGGTGGTATCGGTATCAGGATCGGCCCGTGCCGATCCGTGATCTCGACGACGAAGTGAGGCGGATCATCGATCCGCAGGGTCGCGGCCGCCAGTTCGTGTCGTCACTGCTCGAGAAGTTGGACGGAACGCGTATGTCCGGGTTCATCCTCACGAGGCAACCAGCAGCGGGGAAATGGGGTGTCGCCACCTATGCGCTCGCGACGACCGACGAGCAGCAAACGCATAGGGACCATGGGGGGCATAGGATGGATGAGGCGCCGCGAGCCGATGCGGAGGGTCCGATGCCCCCTATGCCCCCTATGCCATCGGGGGCCCGCGAAGAAACTGCACTGCACGACCCTGGCCGTCCGCAATGGAAGGCCCGGGTATGAGTGCCGCCGAGGTGATGCGCATGGTCCGGGCAACCGGCATCCGTGTTGATGTCGAGGGGCGCGACCTGATCCTCGAGGCCGATCGCGAGCCGCCCGCGGCCGTGCTGGAGGCGATCCGCCGGCATAAGTCCGAAATCCTCGACCTTCTTGCGGCGAACGACGAATGGACGGCCGCGGACTGGCGGGCGTTCTTCGGCGAGCGCGCCCGCGCTGCCCAAAGCCGAGGACGGCAACCCACCGGGAAAGCCGAAGCCCGCGCGTACGAATGTTGCGTCGTCGAATGGCTCAACCGGCATCCGCAGCGCTCCGAACCCGACCGGTGCGCGTGGTGCGAAAGACCCGATCGAGACGGCGTGGCCGTTGTCCCTTTCGGTGCCGAGGGGTACGGGCACACCTGGTTGCACCCCGAGTGCTGGCCCGACTGGCACGCTGACCGGCGGCAACGGGCGCAGGCGTATCTGGCGACGATGGGCGTGACTGTGCCAACCGAAACAGCCGTAGAGGCCAACTTTCCAAATGATTTCGGGAAAACCGGGAGCGTGTGATGGGCGGTTTCGGATCCGGACGCACCGCCGGCTTCGGGCGGGACAAGGTCGAGTACAACCGTTCCATCGACGTGAACCGGCTCCATCGCGAGGGTTGTCTGGCGCCAGGTTGGCGCGGTGTGTGGCAATGGACCCACAACGGTGAGAGGTCCGCTTGGATAGGACTGCGCGCGGAGGCAGACCAAATGCACCTGTCCTACCGTGTCCGGGTTTCCGGAGGTGACTGGCAGGATGTCGAGGAGCCCATCCGCATCGTGCGCGTTCCCTGCCGCTATGGCGGAACCAGGCCGTATTTCATCTGCCCTGGCGTGGTGAACGGCATTGCCTGTGGTCGGCGCGTCGCAAAGCTCTACGGGGCAGGGCGCTACTTCCTGTGCCGGCACTGCTACCGCCTGGCCTACGCCAGCCAGAGCGAGAGCGAGTGGGACCGGGCCCTCCGCAAGGCCAACAAGATCCGCACGCGTCTCGGAGGCGAGCGAGGC
Source organism: Alphaproteobacteria bacterium (assembly GCA_013203465.1). Classification (GTDB taxonomy): domain Bacteria; phylum Pseudomonadota; class Alphaproteobacteria; order Thalassobaculales; family Thalassobaculaceae; genus JABMNR01. Next base: position 1,586 of record JABMNR010000062.1, on the reverse strand, counting down.
ATGGACGGGGCCTTCGCGCGGCGCCCCAAGGGTATGTGGCAGCGGACTTACGACCGTCTCGTCGATGCCACCATCGAGGCCGAGGGCTACGCCAACGAAGCCTTCGAGATCCACGCCGCGCGACTGTTAGCGCGGCTCAAATCGCCGAGGCGGAGGATCAACCGACCGACGCGCAACCGGAGTTTTTGGTCATGACCGACGTCGACACGATACCCGCCGCGGCGAGTGACAGCACTACGGTGACCCGCTTCAACGCGGTGAGGCACGGCATTCTGTCCCGCTATACCGTCCTGCCTTGGGAAGATGCGAACGAGTACGGCGTCCTCCTGGCGGCTCTTGTCGCTGAACACGCGCCCGAGGGACCGACCGAGGAGCATTTGGTCGAAGATCTGGCGGGTATCTTGTGGCGCAAGCGCCGCCTGCGGATGGCCGAAGGGGCGGCCTATCGGCACGGGTTGGCGACCAGCCAGGGCCCGCGAAGCGAAACGGTCGACGCGGCTCTCACGCATCTGGACGCCAAGGGTCAGTCCGAGGGTGTTGCCGAGGCCGTCCGGGCAACGCGTGCCGATACCGAGGTGGAGTTGGCTGATCTGCAGGAAGACGAGGGCATGACGCACCGCGCGCTCAAGCTGCTCCGGTCACGACGGAACGACTCCTACGAAGTAGCGCTCGGTGTGTTGCGCGACGACACGCGGAACTGGTGGGAAGAGCATCTCGCGGGCGACCCCGACGATCTGGACGAGGGCGAGGAGCCTGCCAAGCCTGACGCCGAGAACCTGTGCCGGTTCCTCGAGGACGAGGTCCTGCCATGGTTCGAGCGCCGACGGACGGAGATCGCGAACCGGGCCCTGATCCGGGAACAGGCGTTTGGCGAGGCGCTCGACCCCTACAAGCTGGAGCGCCTCGGACGCTACGAGGTGCATCTCGACCGGAAGCTCGAACGGACACTGACGATGCTGGTCCGGCTCCGCGATCTGCGTCGCACGTCAACTGTGGAATAATCCGTTTGGCAAAGCAGTGCGCGCAAGGAAAACGTCCGAAGTGCGTTTATCCGCACGCCTTCAAGACCGGAGTCGGAACTGCGCGCCGGGCTGCCAGGTGGCCAGCTACCACAACGCCGACCGGCCACACTCGGGGCTCAGCGGCCGGACGTTCGACGAAGCCGACAAACGATCGCATCAAGATTCTATCGCTATTTCAATATTCGTTTGAACATAGAATCTATGTACGTGTCTTTATCTTCTTCTTGAAACAGTATGTTCCGCGAATCCATCGTATTTTTCTCGACTGCCCAGAGCAGTCGCATCACATGTGACGGAGTGTTTGAAACAATGAAGCTGCTGAGTGTCACCGACGGCTCCGCAAGGCGTCGCTCGATATCCTTGATGGTCTGGAAGAACTGAATCTTCGGGTCGTTGAAGCCGATGTTCCGAATGCCCTTCGGATCGACAAAGGCGATGAACTGCCTTTCGCCGGCGATCAGCCAAAGGATGAAGTCGGGATGAAAATTGCCAGCCTCGAAGAAGCCGACGCCGCGGCCCTTGCTCAGGTTGCGCAGCAGATAGAGCTCCTTGTCGGCGAAAAAC
>JABMNR010000061.1 GCA_013203465.1 Alphaproteobacteria bacterium | reverse complement strand
CCTGCTTGGCGGAACCGTCGGCGCTGTCGCCCTCGACCAGGAACAACTCGGCCTTGGCCGGGTCCCGTTCCTGGCAATCGGCCAGCTTGCCCGGCAGATTAGCGATGTTGAGCACTCCCTTGCGGCGGGTCAGCTCGCGCGCCTTGCGAGCGGCCTCGCGGGCGGCGGCGGCCTCATAAGCCTTGGTGACGATTTTCTTGGCGTCGGCCGGGTGCTCCTCGAACCATTGATCCAGCTTCTCGCCAACGATGCCCTCGACCACCGGCTTAACCTCGGAGGAGACCAGCTTGTCCTTGGTCTGGGAGGAGAATTTCGGATCCGGCACCTTGACCGACAGGATGCAGGTCAACCCTTCGCGGGCATCGTCGCCGGCCAGGGTGGCCTTCTCCTTCTTGGCAATACCGGTGCTGCTGGCGTAATTGTTGACTTGGCGGGTCAGCGCCGCGCGAAACCCGGCCAGATGGGCGCCGCCATCGCGTTGCGGGATGTTGTTGGTAAAGCACAGCATGGTCTCGTGGTAGGAGTCGGTCCACTCCATCGCCACCTCGACGGTGATGCCATCGCGCTCACCCATCATCCCGATGGTCGGGTGCAGGGCGTGACGGGAACGGTCGAGGTAATGGGCGAAGGCCTCGAGCCCACCCTCGTAGAACAGCTCGACCCGCTTCGTTTCGGCGGTGCGCTCGTCCGCCAACACAATACGCACGCCCGAGTTCAGGAACGCCAACTCGCGCAACCGATGCTCCAGGGTGGCGTAGTCGAACTCGACCATGGTGAAGGTGCCGGTCGACGGCTTGAAGGTGATCTCCGTGCCGGTGCGCTCGCCCGCGTCGCCAACCACCGTCAGGTCGGCGTCCGGCACGCCGTGGCGAAACCGCATCGCATAGGTCTTGCCGTCGCGCCAAATGGTCAGGTCCAGGATCGCCGACAAGGCGTTGACCACCGACACGCCGACACCATGCAGACCGCCCGAAATCTTGTAGGAATTCTGATCGAATTTCCCGCCGGCGTGCAGCTGCGTCATGATGACCTGGGCCGCCGAGACCCCTTCCTCCGAGTGGATGTCGACAGGGATACCGCGTCCGTTGTCGACGATGGTGGCCGAACCGTCCGGGTTCAAGGTGACCTGAACCGCATCACACCAGCCGGCCAGGGCCTCGTCGATCGCGTTGTCCACCACCTCATAGACCATGTGGTGCAGGCCCGAGCCGTCGTCGGTGTCACCGATGTACATGCCCGGGCGTTTGCGCACGGCGTCAAGGCCGCGCAGAACCTTGATCGATTCGGCGTCGTAACTATTGCCGTTGCTGTTGTCGGGGCCGAGTTCGTCAGCCATCGGTCAGGCTCCTTGGAGTCATGGTTCCGCTGGGAAGCGGTCTGAAGCGGTGGGGTCGGGCGCACCGTCGGGGTGTAGCCGCCCGTCGGTCACCTCGACGATCTGCGCGCGATCGGCGATCGGCGCGAACACCGACCGGTCGGTACCGGTCAGCCAGGCTTGGCCGCCAAGCGTCAACACCACCTCGAACAAGGCGGCCCGGCGACGGTCATCGAGGTGCGCGGCGACCTCGTCCAACAGCAGGATCGGCGCAGTACCCTCGTCGGCCGCTTGCAGCCGCGCGTGCGCCAGGACGATACCGACCAGCAGCGCCTTCTGCTCACCGGTCGAACAACGCGCGGCCGGCATGGCTTTCGTTATGTGGGTCACCGCCAGATCACTGCGGTGCGGGCCTTCGGCATCTTCGCCCGTGCCAGGCTTTCGGGACGTCGCCAGGGTCGCGCGGACCCGGTCCTCGACCCCCAGCGCCGGTGCCTGCTCCAGCCAACGGTCGACAGCACCGTCGAGCGCCAGCGTGGCCGTCGGAAACGGCGCTTCCATGGCCGCGCAAATACGGTTCAGCCGGCTTACCAGCGCGGCGCGGGCGGCGGCGACCGCCACACCGCTGGTGGCTAGGATGTCCTCCAGCGCCTCGAACCAAGCGGCGCAAGCGCGGTCGTGCCCGCGGCCGTCCTTGATCAACCGGCTGCGTTCACGCCCGGCGTGTTCGTAGGCGTTGACCCGGCTCGCATGCTCGGGATCGAAGGCGTAGACGAGCCGATCTAGGAACCGGCGTCGGCCGGACGCGCCGTCCACGAACACCCGGTCCATCGCCGGGGTCAGCCAGGAGACGGTGACATGCTCGGCCAATGTCGCCTGGCTACGGGCCGGCGCTCCGTCGATCCGCACCAGCCGGCGCTCGCCCTCGGCCGCTGGATCGCGACCGGTGCCGATCCGTGCCTCACCCTGCTTGCCGTCGACCGTCGCCGCGACCGCCCAGGCTTGATCGGGCGCACCGGTCTCTCCAGTGTCGTCCGGTGCTGTGATGCGGTCGATTTCCGACAACTTGGCACGACGCAGGCCTCGGCCGGGGGTCAGGAACGAGATCGCTTCCAGCAAGTTGGTTTTGCCGCTGCCGTTCGGCCCGGTCAGCACCACGGCGGCGGTGTCCAGCGTTAGGCCGGCGCTCGCGTAGTTGCGAAAGCGCGTAACCGTGAGCTGACGCACCGATGATGGGCGCATCGCGTGCCGAGGCGGCGTCGTGGCCGTCGCGGGGCGGGCGATGAGGGGTTCGGCGATCACGCGCGCCGTCACACCCGCATCGGCATCAGGACGTACAAGGCACCGTCATCGCCCTCGTCGGTGACGATGGTGGGCGAAGCGGCGTCGGCCATCAGGAAGACCGCCTTGTTGCCGTCATCGATTTGATCGGCGATGTCGATCAAGTAACGGGAGTTGAAGCCGATTTCGATCGCGCTGGCGGTATAGTCGACGTCGACCTCCTCGGTCGCCTGGCCGTTCTCCGGGCTGTTGGCCGACAGGGTCAGCGTGCCGTTGTCGAGCGCCAGCTTCACTGACCGCGACTTCTCGGTCGAAATGGTGGCGACCCGGTCGACCGCTTTCTTGAAGTCGCCGCAAGTCACCCGCAAGGTCTTGTCGTTGGCCGCCGGGATCACCCGCTCGTAGTCGGGGAAGGTGCCGTCGATCAGCTTGGTGGTCAGCACCGTACCGCCGAACGCGAAGCGCAGTTTGTTCTCGCTGAGGCCGACCTGAACGTCGCCGTCCGTCTCGTCGATCAGTTTGCGAATTTCCTGCACCGCCTTGCGTGGGACGATCACCGCCGGCATGCCCGCCGCGCCTTCCGGCAGCGGCATCTGCACGCGGGCCAGGCGGTGGCCATCCGTGGCGACGGCGCGCAGCACGGACATGTCACCGGCTTTGGTCTCGTGCAGGTAGATGCCGTTGAGATAGTACCGTGTCTCCTCGGTGGAGATCGCGAAGCGAGTTCGGTCGATCAGCGTTTTGGCATCGGCCGCCGACAGCACGAAGTTGGTGGCCAAGGTGTCGCCCGACAGCGCGGGAAATTCCTCGACCGGCAGGGTCGGAAGTGAAAAGTTCGATCGCCCCGCCCGGATCGCCATGCGGTTGGCGTCGCTGCTAACGGTCAGCCCGACCTCGGCTCCATCAGGCAGTTTGCGCACGATTTCGTACAGTGTGTGGGCCGGGACCGTGGTTTCACCTGGTTGGTCAACCGCGCAGGCCACGGCCTCGACCACATCCATGTCCATATCGGTGGCGGTCAGCGACAGCTGGCCATCGGCGGCACGCAACAATACGTTGGCCAGGATCGGAATGGTATTTCGTCGTTCAACGACACTCTGGACATGGGCTAGCGGCTTCAACAATGCCGCCCGATCGATCGTGATCTTCATGGGTGCGCTCGACTAGAGACAAATGGTTCGCGGTGCAGTCTTTCGACCTCCGGAAGCCGGTCTCCCGGGACGCGACCGCCGCCCTAGCGGCGGCGGCGGTTCGAGCCGGAGGATCGGCGAATCGAAGATCGCCACCTATACCATGAAAGACCCGGCGCGTGCGGAATTTCGACCCCTAGGTTATGGCCGCCAAAGGGGGTGGCATGCCGACCGCGGCGGGAGCTGCCGCGGGGTGCCGGCTCAGGTCTCCAGCATCCGTTTCAGCATGTCGACATCATCGTCGAAATGCCGGTCTCCCGCCCGCAATTCCTCGACCTTCTTAACCGCGTGCATGACCGTGGTGTGGTCGCGGCCGCCGAACTTCCGGCCGATTTCCGGCAGCGAACGTTGGGTGAGCTGTTTGGACAGCCACATGGCGATCTGACGCGGCCGGGCGACCGCCCGGGACCGCCGGGCAGAGTACATGTCCGAGATTCGGATGTTGTAGTGCGACGCCACCTGGCGCTGGATTTCCTCGATCGTCACCCGGCGATCATTCGCCTTAAGCAAATCGCGCAGGACCTCCTGGCTCATCTCCAGGGTGATCGCCCGGCCAATCAGCGTCGAATGGGCGACAATCCGGTTCAACGCTCCCTCCAGCTCGCGCACGTTGGAACTGATCTTATGGGCCAAGAACTCCAAGATCTTGGGCGGGATCGCCACATCCAACTTCTCGGCTTTGGCCTGCAGGATGCCGAGCCGCAATTCGTAATCGGTGGTGTGAATATCGGCCACCAGACCCCAGCCCAACCGCGAGCGCAGTCGTTCCTCCAATCCGTCGAGATCGTTCGGCGACTTGTCCGCCGAGATGACCACCTGGCGATTGTTGTCCACCAGCGCGTTGAAGGTGTGGAAGAATTCCTCTTGGGTCGAATCCTTGCCGCTGATGAACTGAACATCATCGATCATCAGCACATCGACCGACCGGAACAGATCCTTGAACGCCATCGTATCCTTGAAACGCAAGGCGCGGATGAACTGGTACATGAATTTTTCGGCCGACATGTACAGCACCCGCCGCTGCGGATGGCGTTCGCGGATGTGCCAGGCGATGGCGTTCATCAGATGGGTCTTGCCGAGCCCGACGCCGCCGTACAGGAACAACGGGTTGAACGGCACGGTATCGCTTTCCGCCACCCGGCGGGCGGCGGCGAAGGCCAGCTCGTTCGGCTTGCCGACCACGAAGTTGGCGAAGGTGAACCGAGGGTCGAGCGGCGCCGTCAGGGCAACGACGTCCTGTGCAACGGCGTCGTGCGCCGCGCCGATATCCAGGCCGTCACCGCTCGTCGGGCCAGCACCCAGCTTGGGTGTCTTCCTATGGACGACACCGGGGCGGGCCGGCTTGTCCGTGGCCGTATCGACCGCCGTCTCGGACCGGCCGACCACCAGCTCGACCGCTCGGATCGACGGATCCTCGTCCTGCCAGAGCGCCCGCAGGCGATCGGCGTACTGCGCCGCCACCCGGTCACGCTCGAAACGGGACGGCAGCGCCAACACCACCGATCCAGGCTCGGCGCGCACCAACGTCAGGCCGCGCAACCAGTTGCGATAGGCGGCGTCGCCGCACTCGGCGCGGAGCCGGCCACGCACCCGCGCCCAAGACGATGCCAGCCGGTCCCGTCCAATTTGATTATCCATGCCACGATCCCCCCGCGCGTCGTTCGCGCCGGATGTATTCACGATGTCGTTGAGCATCCCCTACAAGCCTCCCCAGGCTTATGCGTGTCACTATCGTGCCCTCACCAGAAACCCCGATTTCAAGGATGAACCCGGATCAACGTGATCCGGTATTCGACGAAAGGCAAAACCCTCCCATTGCGGTTTGCACACAAACCAACACTTCGCCGTTTCAAGGGTTCAGAAATAAAACCCGACCGAGAAGGGGCGTGGGCTAAGTCGTACGTAAAAACCGCCTGGACTTAGGTATAAAGAGCTCTAATTTTTTCCTTATCACTTTTGAGCAACCCACCATCCAAGCAGTGGTCGTAACGTTACCCGGGGGGCCTGGGAGACGCAACCGACTCGGAGCCTCCGTGGTGAAATTTTTTTGCTCGACCGGGCGGAATCCTGCGTTGACTTATCGAGATAAACAGCAATTCAAGGCCTTGCTCACATTCCTTGATCTAGCGTCACGCTGACGGCGATAAGTGCTGTCAAGCATCGATTCTGAAAGCCGTTCCAAGCTTCTCCCGACAATTCTCATACTGCCACATCGCCGTGGTGATGCAGGACGGTACCGGGAGGTCCCCTGCAATGGGTCGGCAAGTTGTGGGTGTTCTGGTCAATTGCAGCGGTGCGGCGGCGGTTCTCGCCGCCGGCGTCAACGCGCGGCACAATCGGCGGCACCCGCCTGAACGTCTTGTGGTTCCCAGAGCGCGATCAACCAATATCGGGTCACTCGCGTGACGTGATATTAGTCGTGAATCGCCCTCTTATTCAATAAGATAGAGCAAAGTCACGCGAGCAATCCGAGCCACTAAGCGGCTTGGATTGCTCGCGATCTGCTCGAGGCTTTTCCGTCGGTGGGGAGTCGTGGTGGCGGTCGGTCGGGATCCGGCGGCCCGTTACTTCATGATGTACGACGCCGGACACCTCGAAGTCTTCGTTTCGCCACCTTTGTCTTACTCGTCCGGGCAATCCGACGCCGCGTTTCATCAGGAGCCGCCGGCGCCGGATGTTACGAGCTAAATAACAAAAGGCCGCCGAAAACCCGGCGGCCCGATCGATCATTCACCGTCCAACGGCCCAACCAGGCCGGCGCGGGAATGTTAGGCGCTGATCGCCTTGATCCGCGTGTTCATGCGGGACAGCTTACGCGCCACGGTGTTGCGGTGGAGAACCCCCTTCAGAACCCCGCGATGCATCTCCGGCTGCGCCGCCTTGAAGGCGACCTGAGCGGCATCCTTGTCGCCGCTGGCGATCGCCGTCTCCACCTTCTTCACGAAGGTCCGGATGCGCGCGATCCGCGTGTGATTGATCTCGAACCGGTGCGCATTGCGACGAATGCGTTTCTTGGCTGATTTATGATGCGCCATGACGACTCTCGTAACCGTAAGCCCGCTTTGGGAAGGCGCGGGTTATACAAGCCGCGTATCGGCCCGTCAACCGCGCAAGATCGGCTTGTCGCCGGGAAAATCAGTGGTTCTTGAAGTTGGGTTGACGCTTCTCGACGAAGGCTTCCATGCCCTCTTTTTGATCCTCCATGGCGAAGGTCGAATGAAACAACCGCCGCTCGAAGCGCACACCCTCGGCCAGGGTGGTCTCATAGGCCCGGTTGACCGCCTCCTTCGCCATCATGACGCTCGGGCGCGACATAGTGGCGATCCGCTCCGCCACCTTGACCGCTTCGTCCAGCAGATCGCCCGCCGGCACCACGCGGCTGACCAATCCGGCGCGCTCGGCCTCCTCGGCATCCATCATCCGACCGGTCAGACACATCTCCATCGCCTTCGATTTGCCGACGAAACGGGTCAGTGGCTGGGTGCCGCCCGCTCCGGGGATGGTGCCGATGGTGATCTCCGGTTGACTTAATTTCGCGGTGTCTGCGGCGATAATGAAGTCGCACATCATCGCCAGCT
>JABMNR010000228.1 GCA_013203465.1 Alphaproteobacteria bacterium | reverse complement strand
TGTGATTGCTCACTCATGGTGAAATGCAGTCAAATTGACCAGACCCTGCAATCCGATCTGAATGCGGTGATTGCAGCCTAAGCCCAAGAAGCCGAGAATTTAGTTTAATATGAGGTTTTGTCATGTCTATGCACCCTTTACCACTTCGCTTATTAGCCATAACCGGGCTCAATGAAAAGAAATAATTCAGTCCATAAACAGCATTATTAAAGGCCTTCGGAGCGTCAATCTATGTTCCACATTCCAACCCTGATCGCGGTTATGATCATTGTGCAAACAATCATGGTTGGCCTTCTATTCATGGCGTGGCGATACAATCGCCGTGTGCCCGCGGTCAATATGTGGTTTTTTACTTTTGCGTTGCTGTTGGTGGGGTCAGTGCTGCTGTTGCCCCGTCAAACCCTTCCTCCTTGGATAACGATCGTGCTCGCAAACACCGTCCTTGTTACCGGGTCTTGTGTAAGCGTTATTGGCATACGCCATTACACCGGGCGTCCACCGTTGCCATGGGGCTATGTCGGTGGGACCCTCGCCCTGTTCGCCCTTATTCTTGGATATTTCACATATATAGAACCGGATTTTTCCCTGCGCGTTGCTATATACGGCGTGTTTAGTGGGGGTATATCTCTGCTAGCTGCGTATGAAGGGATCCAACGTAGCGGTCGACATAATATGGCTACACTGTTTTTCGGCGTTCTGTCAGCCTTTCATGGTCTGTTCCTTCTTGGGCGGGGCATCTTTTCCAGCCTTAGTAAAGTTGAGAACACATTTGGATCAGGGGCGAACTTGCTGACGCAACTGGTCTTCATAGAAGGTATTGTTGTTACGGTTTTGCTTGGTGTGTCATATATTTTTTTGACGACAGAATACCTTTCGGAAAATCTACGACGTTTAACGGAGCGTGACCCACTGACCAAAGTTTTTAACCGGCGTGTATTTTTTCTTTTGGCGGAAAAGGCTATTAGCTATTCACGACGAACCCAAACGCCCCTAACAATGCTGTTTTTGGATCTTGATCACTTTAAGAAAATAAATGATACCTATGGTCACGGTGTAGGAGACGAAGTGTTGTCAGCATTCACCCAATCGGTTGAAGGGATTTTACGCACCGAGGATATTCTTGGCCGGATTGGCGGCGAGGAATTTGGTATTTTCCTGCCGGAGGTGGATGAGGAAGATGCCCTAGATATAGCGAACCGTATTTGCCTAGCTTGTAAAAACTTATGCGTAGAGACTGAACGTGGAGACGTACGATTTACCATTAGTATTGGCGCTGCTGCCTTGTCCGATGAGGAGAGAGTTCAGGATCTGCTACACTTGGCCGATCAAGCTCTATACGCTGCCAAAGAGGCTGGGCGCAACCAAGTGGCGTTCGCCTCTGCTGGACCGGGTTGAAAATGTCCTTTGGCATCATGAACCGCCCATTTAAACGGCCCAAAATAAGGTCTATTCGCCCTGAAAATAGGATGCTTGATGCAGTGGCCGAGCAAGTTATGGATGCTCGTGCTGAGTTAGATGCACAGTTAGAACGGCACGGCAGACGTTTTCCTATGCAGGAATACGATAGGTTATGG
>JABMNR010000060.1 GCA_013203465.1 Alphaproteobacteria bacterium | reverse complement strand
TGGCCACGTTGTTGATCAATTCCATGATCAGCACCGTCTTGCCCACGCCAGCGCCGCCGAACAAGCCGATCTTGCCGCCCTTGGCGTACGGCGCCAGCAGATCGATGACCTTGATACCGGTGACCAGGATTTCCGCCTCGGTCGACTGTTCCACATACTCCGGCGCGGCCCGGTGGATCGGGAGCCGAAGTTTCGTGTCGACGGGCGGACGCTCGTCGACCGGCTCGCCAATGACGTTCAGGATGCGGCCAAGGGTTTCCGGGCCCACCGGAACGGTGATCGGGCTACCGGTATCCTCGACCGGTTGACCGCGGACCATGCCTTCGGTCGAGTCCATCGCGATGGTGCGCACCGTGTTCTCGCCGAGGTGCTGCGCCACCTCGAGCACGACGGTGTTGTCACCCAGCTTAGTGCGTAGCGCGTTCAGGATAGGCGGCAGATCACCCTCGAACTGAACGTCGACGACGGCCGCGATGACCTGGGTGATCTTGCCCGTAGCGTTATTCGCCATGCTCTTAAGCTCCTCGGTTGGGCGGGGACGGGCGGAGGCCTGGCGGGGCCTCAAAGCGCCTCGGCGCCCGAGATAATCTCAATCAACTCCTTGGTGATGACCGCCTGACGCGTCCGGTTGTAAGTCAGCGTCAGCTTGTCGATCATGTCACCGGCGTTGCGGGTAGCACTGTCCATCGCCGTCATGCGCGCGCCGTGTTCACTGGCGGAATTCTCCAGCAAAGCGGTGTAAATCTGGGTCGTGACGCTGCGCGGCAACAATGCCGTGAGGATTTCCTCCTCGTCCGGCTCGTACTCGTACATCACCTTATTCTCGGCCGCGTCGCCTACGTCTTTCGTGGGAATTTTTGCCGGAATCAGCTGCTGTTCGGTGACGACCTGGGTCATCGCCGACTGAAAGCGGTTGAAGAAGATGGTGGCGACGTCGAACTCACCCGCCTCGAACATATGAATCAGCTCACGACCGATGTCGTCGGAGGTATCAAACGACACCACGTTGCGGGCGACATTCTCGCGCGACGAGACAATCCGATCGCCATGCAGGCGGCGCAGCTGGTCGCGGCCCTTGCGGCCGATCGTGGCCACCTTCACGGTCTTACCCTCGGCCAACAGCTGGTCGATCCGGCGACGCGCGGCGCGCACGATCGACGAGTTGAACCCGCCGCACAAGCCGCGATCGGCCGTGGCCACGACAATCAAATGGACATCGTCCCGGCCCGTTCCGGCCAACAATTTCGGCCCACCGACGCCAGCGACCTTGGCGCCCAGGGAAGCGATCATGCGGTCCATCCGCTCGGCGTAGGGTCGTGCCGCCTCGGCCGCTTCCTGTGCTCGACGCAGCTTGGCCGCCGCCACCATCTTCATGGCCGACGTGATCTTCTGCGTCGACTTGACGCTTTTGATCCGAATCTTGAGGTCCTTGAGGTTCGCCATTATCCCGCCTGAGGTCGTATCCTGGTCGTGTTACCGGCCGCGCGCCACGCTCAGACGAACGCTTTGGCGAATCCGCCCATGAAATCCTTGAGTTTACTCTCGGTGTCGTCCGACAGCGCCTTCTCGGAACGGATCGCATCCAGAATCTTCGGCGCCTTGGCCTTGATGTCGGACAGCAGCTGTTGCTCGAACCGGCCGATCTGGGCAACCTCGATGCGATCGAGATAGCCGCGCACGCCGGCATAAATCGACACCACCTGTTCCTCGATCGGCATCGGACTGAACTGTGCCTGCTTCAACAGCTCGGTCAAGCGCGAGCCGCGGGCCAACAGTCGCTGAGTGGACGCATCCAGGTCGGAGGCGAACTGAGCGAACGCGGCCATCTCGCGATACTGGGCCAACTCCAGCTTGATGCTGCCGGCAACCTGCTTCATCGCCTTGACCTGCGCGGCCGAGCCGACCCGGCTGACCGACAGACCTACGTTCACCGCCGGACGAATGCCGCGATAGAACAGCTCGGTCTCCAGGAAGATCTGACCGTCGGTGATCGAGATCACGTTGGTCGGAATGTACGCGGAGACGTCGTTGGCCTTGGTTTCGATGATCGGCAAACCGGTCATCGAACCAGCACCGAGCTCATCAGAGAGCTTTGCACAACGCTCGAGGAGACGAGAGTGCAGGTAGAACACGTCGCCGGGGTACGCTTCGCGTCCCGGTGGGCGACGAAGAAGCAAAGACACCGAGCGGTAGGCCTCGGCCTGCTTGGAGAGGTCATCGAAGATGATGAGAACGTGCTTGCCGCCGTACATCCAGTGCTGGCCGATGGCCGAACCGGGGTACGGAGCGAGGTACTTGAATCCGGCAGGGTCAGAGGCGGGGCTGGCGACGAT
>JABMNR010000059.1 GCA_013203465.1 Alphaproteobacteria bacterium | reverse complement strand
GGCATGAGCAGCCTCTCGGACACTCGCAATATCGGTATCGCCGCACACATAGACGCAGGCAAGACCACCGTCACGGAGCGGGTTTTGTTCCTCGCCGGGGTGATCCGCAAGACCGGCGAAGTCCACGATGGCGCCGCGACCATGGATTTCATGAAGCAGGAGCAGGAGCGGGGTATCACCATCACCTCGGCCGCGACCACGTGTTTCTGGCAGGACCACCGCATCAACATAATCGACACGCCGGGCCACGTCGACTTCACCATTGAAGTAGAGCGCTCGTTGCGCGTGCTGGACGGGGCGGTGGCGGTGTTCGACTCAGTGGCTGGTGTGGAGCCGCAATCCGAGACCGTGTGGCGTCAGGCCGACAAATATGGCGTGCCGCGTATCTGCTTCGTGAACAAGATGGACCGTATCGGCGCCGATTTCTTCCGTTGCGTTGACATGATGGTCGATCGCCTGGGCGCGTCGCCGATGGTCATGCAACTGCCGATCGGTACCGAGTCTGATTTCGTTGGCGTCATTGACCTGGTCCTGATGAAAGCGATCCGTTGGCTCGACGAGTCGCTCGGCGCGGAATTCGAATATGGCGATATTCCGGCCGACCTCGCCGATCAGGCGGCGGAATATCGCCAAAAACTGGTCGAGTTGGCGGTCGAGCAGGACGACGACGCGATGGAGGCCTACCTTGAAGGTCAGGAGCCGTCGGTCGAAAAGCTGAAAGAGTGTGTTCGCAAAGGCGCGATCGTCAGCAAATTCGTGCCTGTGTTCCTGGGTTCGGCGTTCAAGAACAAGGGTGTGCAACCCTTGCTGGACGCCGTAGTCGATTATCTGCCGGCGCCAACCGACGTTGAGAGCATACGGGGCGTGTCGGTCGACGACGAGAGCGAGATTGTCCGCCGGACCTCCGACGACGAGCCTTTTTCGGCGCTGGCGTTCAAGATCATGAACGACCCCTATGTCGGCACCCTGACCTTCGTGCGTGTCTATTCTGGTGTTCTGGAGACCGGTTCGGCGGTGTTGAACACGGTTAAGGACAACCGCGAGCGGGTGGGCCGCATGCTGCTGATGCATGCCAACAGCCGCGAGGATGTCAAAGAGGCGCGCGCTGGTGACATCGTGGCGATCGCCGGCCTGAAAAACACCACGACCGGCGATACCCTCTGTGATCCGCAGAAGCCGGTCATTCTGGAGCGGATGGATTTCCCCGACCCGGTGATTGAGGTCGCGGTCGAACCCAAGACGAAGTCTGACCAGGAGAAGATGGGCGTCGCCCTCCACCGCCTTGCCGCCGAGGACCCGTCGTTCCGGGTCTCCACCGACAATGAGAGCGGTCAGACCGTGATCAAGGGGATGGGCGAGCTTCACCTGGAAATTCTCGTCGACCGTATGAGGCGTGAGTTCAAGGTGGACGCTAATGTCGGCGCGCCGCAGGTTGCCTACCGCGAGTCGATCACGCGCCAGATCGAAGTTGACTACACCCATAAAAAACAGACCGGTGGTTCTGGGCAGTTCGCGCGCATCAAGCTGGTGTTCTCACCGCAAGAGCGAGGCGCCGGCTTCGAGTTCAGTAACACGATCGTCGGCGGTTCGGTGCCGCGTGAGTACATTCCCGGCGTCGAGAAGGGTCTGACCAGCGCCAAGGAGAGTGGTGTTCTGGCAGGTTTTCCGGTGGTTGATTTTAAGGTCGAGCTGACGGACGGCGCCTACCACGACGTTGATTCCAGTGTGCTGGCGTTCGAGATCGCGGCTCGGGCGGCGTTCCGCGAAGGCATGGCCAAGGCCGGCCCGGTGCTTCTGGAGCCGGTGATGAAGGTCGAGGTGGTGACCCCCGACGAGTACATGGGCGACATCATCGGCGATCTGAACAGCCGTCGCGGCCAGGTCAACGGCATGGATCAGCGCGGCAACGCGCGGGTCATCGATGCCACGGTGCCGCTGGCCAACATGTTCGGGTATGTGAATACCCTGCGATCCATGAGTCAGGGCCGGGCGCAGTACACCATGCAATTCAATCATTACGAGCCCGTGCCCCAGGCGGTCGCCGACGAGGTCCGGGCGAAGATGGCCTGACGGCCGCGCTTGACCAACGACCGCGAACGGTAATGTACCCTAACCCCAGTGAACGGAGTGCCTCGGGATGGCCAAGGAAAAGTTTCAGCGGACGAAGCCGCACTGCAACATTGGGACGATTGGTCATGTGGACCATGGCAAGACGACGCTGACGGCGGCGATCACG
>JABMNR010000058.1 GCA_013203465.1 Alphaproteobacteria bacterium | reverse complement strand
CGTGATCGCCGCCGTCAGCGTCGTCTTGCCATGGTCCACATGACCAATCGTCCCAATGTTGCAGTGCGGCTTCGTCCGCTGAAACTTTTCCTTGGCCATGGCTCGTTGCTTCCCGTGGGCTCCTGAATTACGGCGCATCCGCGCCTGTTATGAATCTCTCAGCACCTCTTGCTGGAAACGGCGTCTCACCAACACGGCGATTGTCCGGTGGCGCGTGGTGGTGGGGGTAGGATTCGAACCTACGTACGCATACGCGGGCAGATTTACAGTCTGCTGCCTTTAACCACTCGGCCACCCCACCGTGGACCACCGCGAAGACCCTCGCGTGAGGACCCCGTTTCGGAGGGAGTGCGAACTATGGTAATTCGGGTGTGTTTGTCAACGAAGAACGCAGCGACACGCATCGGATTTCCCAACGGGCCATCCGGCGCGGTCGTGTCATGAGAGAAAGGCTAACACAGAGATGGCGCGACGCAAGGGCGGAAACGCATCCACTTCCCGCCGCCTCGGCAAGACAACCACCCGTCACCCTCATTCGGCGGCGGCGGTTAATGCCGGCTCTGAGAGGCCGCGCGGTTCCAAGGATCACCTCCAGGACACCTTCAGCCCGCGACCCACGCGGGAGCAACCCGCGCCGCCCGACCCGACCCTGCTTTATGGCCGGCACGCGGTGCTCGCGGCCGTGGGCAACCCGCGTCGCGCGGTGACCGCGTTGTGGTGCCTGGAGGAAACCGCGCCGGCCCTCACCGATGTACTGAAGGCCTTGCCCGCTCTCCGCCGTGACCGACTGCCAAACCCCGAGACGGTGCCTCGGGCCGAGTTGGAGCATCGGTTGCCGGTGGGAGCGGTGCATCAGGGCTGGCTCGCCCGAGTCGAACCGCTCCCGGCGATCGCGTTGGACGATCGGTTGGCTGCCTGGGCTGATCAACCGTCGGTCACACTGGTCGTGCTTGATCAGGTAACCGACCCGCATAATGTGGGCGCCGTGCTGCGCTCGGCCGCCGCCTTCGGGGCCGAGGCGGTGATCATGCAGGACCGTCACGCCCCACCGCCTACCGCTATTCTGGCCAAGACGGCGTCGGGAGCGCTCGACGTCGTACCCTTGATCCGGGTAACCAATCTCGCGCGCACGCTCAGGATACTGCAGGACGCGGCGTTCTGGTGCGTCGGCCTCGCCGAGGAAGGCTCCCGCCCCCTTCACACCGTCGACCTCGGCGGCCGTATCGCCCTGGTTCTGGGCGCCGAAGGCGATGGCTTACGCCGGTTAACCCGCCAGACCTGCGATGTCCTGGCCCATCTTCCAACGGTGCCGCCGATCAACTCACTTAACGTGTCGGCTGCCGCCGCAATCGCGCTACATCAGGCCGCGCTCGCACGATACAATGAAATTAATTAAACTTTTTATTTAGTTAGCTGATTTAGGTTTAGCTTTTTCATAGGCGCGCGGGCGTTTATAACGCTTGTTGGCTTAGAGTGTGGACCATCCTGGTGGGGACTGTACATCGCATGACCGCGGAGCCTCGATCCGACGTCGATGCCGCCAAGGCGGCGATTTGCGAAGAGCCCGCCGATCTGTTCAGTCCCGGCGCGCGCGAAGTCTTGGCGCGCGCCGCCGCCGCCTATCTGGTGCCGCAATACCTGACGCCGATCGAGGTGCTGCACGCGATCGACTATCAGGAAAAGTTCGCCAACGCGGGCACCCACGCCATGCAGACGGTACAGAAAACCTCGAGTTGGCAGGTGCGCGGCCTCAACGTGCCGGTCAGCGAACGCATTCGCCGGCTCTGGGAAATCTCGGACGAAGTACGCAAGCTGGTTCGTGAGCGCCTTGAGGCGGAGCCGGCCCAACCCATCACCCCGGATACCCTGCCGGACGTGATCGCCCGACGTGATGGTGAAAGCGATGCCGATCTGGCGTTCCGGGTGTTCGTCGGATTGACGGCCACGCTGCGGGACAGGGAAAACTGGGTCAGCAAATTCTCCGCTGTCGCCGGTCTGGGCAGTGCCATCGCGACGCTCGACGCGTTCACCTATTTTGACCAGCTGATCGCCGAGCTGCTGCGTGCGCCGGCGGCACTCGACGCTGTGTTGGGGCGCCAGGATACCATGGGCGACGACACGCTACGGCTGTTGGCACTGGCCGGCGGCACCGCGAAGCCGGAAACCGCGCCCGCTGAACCGCCGACCGCCCGCGCGCTTTTCGAGCTGTGCGCCAAGGCTCGCATGCCGCATACCGCCGAGGTGCTGGAAGCCCATGCCATCCGGCTGGTGTGTTCGAGCGACAAATTCACCCGCCGCCCGTTGATGGATGAGATCGCCTTCGTCGTCGATCTGCGGGAGCGGATGACGCGTGATGGCGAGCTGATCGGCGGCGCGACGACCCAGGAGGCGCTGGAACGGCGCCTCGCCCGGGCTTTGTCGGATCAGACCATCGACTTTTTAATGGAAGGCACCAACAGCGTCGGCGAGCGGGTGTTGCGCGCGGTTCAGCTGCATTCGAAGATCTTCGGCGAGGCGGCGAAACGCTATCTGGAAACCTACGCCGCCGAGCTGATGGGACAGCCCAACCTAGCCGGCAAGGTCGCGCCGGAAGGGGCTTCGCTGCACCAGCGGATTAAGCTGTTGGGCAAGCTGCACGCGGCGCTCGTCACCGCCGACATGGCGGAAAAGACCCGCGAGCGCCTCGCCAACCAGGTCGAGGGGATGCAGACGGAGTTGCTCGACCAATCCGGCATGTTGGAGAAGATCGGTACCGCCAAGGGACCGACCGGGGAACGACTGGTCAAGCTGGTCGATCTGTGCCGCGAGGGGGCGTTCATCGACGGTCCAAACGCCGCCCGCGCCCGTCAGGCCGCCCAGAAACTGATGAAAAAACCGGACTTCCTCGACAGCTACCTCGATGGCGCCACCGAGAAGGGCGCGCGCGCCGCCCGGCTCAAGGAACTGCAGAAGATGCTGGCCGAGGCGCGGATCGTGTGATCCGATCCCGGCCATGACGGAGCGCCCATACGACCGCGATCTCGTCGGCTACGGCCGCACGCCGCCGCACGCCAATTGGCCCGGCGGCGCGCGCGTGGCGATCAACTTCGTGATCAACTACGAGGAAGGCTCGGAATACTCGATCCCCGACGGCGACGGGTTTTCCGAGGCCAGTCTGACCGACTCCGGCGACAGCCCGACCGGCCCGGGCGAGCGCGACCTGGCGGCCGAGACGCTGTTCGAATACGGCACAAGGGTCGGGTTCTGGCGGTTGCACCGGCTGTTCACCGAGCGCGGCCTGCCGGTCACCGTCAACGCCTGCGCCTTGGCGCTGGAGCGCAACGCCGAGGCCGCCGCCGCGATCCGCCAGAGCGATTGGGACATCTGCTGCCACGGCTGGCGCTGGATCGAACACTGGAAACTCACCGAAGAGGAGGAACGCGAGCACATCCGCCGCGCCGTCGCCTCGCTGCGGCGGACCGTGGGCCAGCGGCCGCTCGGCTGGTACTGCCGCCATGGCCCGAGCGTGAACACCCGGCGCCTGCTGGTCGAGGAAGGCGGCTTTCTGTACGACAGCGACAGCTACGCCGACGAGCTGCCGTATTGGACAGAACTGGACAACATCGCGCATTTGATCGTGCCGTACTCACTCACGACCAACGATAGTAAATTCGCCCGCAACAACTACCCGACCGCCGACGACTACGTGACCTTCATCAAGGATGCCATCGACCTGCTGTGGGAGGAGGGCGCCGAGCGGCCGAAAATGCTGTCCTGCGGGCTGCACCTGCGCTTGATCGGCCACCCGTCGCGCGCCGCCGGCCTGGCCCGGCTGCTGGACTACTGCCAGAACAAGCCCGGTGTCTGGGTCGCACGCCGGCTCGACATCGCCCGGCACTGGATCGCCGAGCACCCGGCACCGTCCTCGTCTTGACGTAGCCTTCCGGCCCCCGTATCGAAGGCGCTGGCGTGCCGGTTTAGCTCAGTTGGTAGAGCACCTGATTTGTAAT
>JABMNR010000057.1 GCA_013203465.1 Alphaproteobacteria bacterium | reverse complement strand
GTCCCGCAACGAGAAATGCATCGTGTCTGGCATATAGCGCCCTGGCTTCCACAAGCGCCTCCATCAAGATTTTTGCAGTCTCCTCAGGTTCGGTGTTTAGGGGCATGGCTGCCACCAGAATGCCTTCAAAATCGGTGGGGATGCGTTTTCTGCGCAGATGCTTCAACTCGTGGTGGCTAGGATATGTAAGCCATAGTTCATATCGCGCGCCGCGAACAAGAAAGGCGGCTTCGATACTATCCACGAGGCCATAGTCCAGACTGTATGCGCACACGAATATCGCGCCGTCCGGCAAATCCCGCGTCGTCTTTGACCACGGATCAAGCTCCAGATCTTCTATTGGATCGCGTTTCACCGGTTTGTCAACGGCGGCGTAAAAATGGGCCACGGGGCGGTTCAAAAAGGGGCCAGTTGAACGGCGTCGGGGGGCAGCGCGCCCTTCGCCCATTCTGCACTGCAGCTTCGGGATCGAGCGCTTACTTCTATCCGCTTGTTGCGGCCTCTGCGTTTGATGCGGACGCCGCCCGGCGCTTCTTCTTCGCTTCCGTCAGCCGATAGCTGTCGCCGTTGAGCTCCAGGATGTGAACGTGATGCGTCAGCCGATCGAGCAGCGCACCGGTGAGCCGCTCCGAACCGAAGACCTCGGTCCATTCGTCAAAGGGTAGGTTCGTCGTCACCAGCGTCGAGGCGCGCTCGTAGCGCTGGGAGAACACCTCGAACAGCAATTCGGCGCCAGTTTTGGACAGCGGCACGAAGCCAAGCTCGTCGATGATCAATAGCTTCAGATTAGCGAGCTGGCGCTGCAGGCGCAGGAGCCGTTTTTCATCGCGCGCTTCCATCAATTCATGGACCAGCGACGCCGCCGTTGTGAACCCGACGGCAAGGCCCCGCTGACAGGCGGCGAGGCCAAGACCAAGGGCGACATGCGTCTTCCCGGTCCCAGAAGGTCCAAGCGCGATAATGTTCTCGCGCCGGTCAATGTATTCACAGCGCGCCAGTTCCTGAACCAGGGATTTGTTGAGCGAGGCGATCGCCTTGAAGTCGAACGTGTCCAAACTCTTCACCGCCGGGAACTTCGCCGCCCGGATGCGCCGATCAATCAGCCGCTGCTCCCGGTCAATGAGTTCGAGCTCCGTCAGCCGCAGCAGATATTTGACATGATCATCTCCGGCTTTCGCGGCGAGGCCGGCCTGTTTCTCATATTCGCGCTTGAAGCTCGGCAGACGGAGGGTTTTCAAATAATGATCGAGCAATACCTTCGGCGGTCTGGTCTCCGCCCGCGATGGAGCATTTGCAATCTCGTTCATGCTGCGGCTCCCGCACAAACCAGCGCCAGGTAAGATCCCGCTTTTGTCGTCGCTACGTCGGCCTTCGGCAGATAAGGATAGATGTCGAGATTGAGCCGCGCCGGGCGGCGCTCCACGGCGCACAGCGTCAATTGCTTCACAGCGTCGTAGGAGATCGCGCGCAAGCGAAGAGCTTCAATGACGCCCCGTTCGACCTGATCGACGCGGAAGGTTTCCATCAGGCGTAGGACCTGAATGTATTCGCGCTTGCCGCCCTTGTTCATCCGGGCCTCGGCGAGGCGGCGGAACTCAGCAAAAGACGCCGGCAGATCCCAGCCCTGCAATGGCGCCGCCTGATCCAGCGCGCCAGGCTTCCTCTCCAACAGCGCCAGATAGTGCAGCGGATTGAACACGACATCGTCCTTCTCATAGGACCGGGGATGACGCGCTATCTCTTCCGTGCCGATGCAGATGGAGACCGTGTCGACATACCCTTTGATCAGCACCTGCCGGTGGGCATATTCGGTCGGGACCGAGTAATCGGACAGCCTATACCGCACCAGCGCTTGACTGTTGGCCTGACCGCTTCGCCGGTCGCACGCCTCGTAGGTTCCGCCCGGCAAGTCCATGAACGCAGATTTGTCCACCTCAAGCCGCTCGCCGATCCTTCCCTCCTTGCCACGAAGGCGCTCCGATTGACGGCGACGGCAATGATCCTCAACACGCGCGTTCAACTCGTCGAACGAAGCCGCATGCGGGATCGGCACAAGAAAGTTCCGCCGCGCATAACCGACGAGATTCTCAACCTTGCCCTTGTCGTTCCCGCAGCCCGGACGACCGAAGCGATCCCTGAACAGATAATGGCTGACAAGGCCGGAGAACATCTGCGTGCGCTGGCGCGTCCCGTCGCCGAGAATGCGCGCAACAATCCGCTTCGAGTTGTCGTACAGGATCGTCTGCGGCACGCCTCCGAAGAACTCAAATGCGGCGACATGACCAGCACACCACGCCTCCGCCGTCTCCTGCGGATAAACGCTCACAAAAGCGGCGTCACTGTAAGGCACGCTCATCACAAAGACCGCCGCCTTGCGCCGCTCGCCGGCGATCACCACTTGTGCCTCGCCAAAGTCGACCTGAGCATGCCCCGGTGGATGGGCGAGCGGAACGAACGACTCCTTCATCGCCGTGCGCGCCTCGCGCACATAATCCTTCACCGTCGTGTAGCCCCCGGCAAAATCGTGCTCGTCCCGCAGACGCTCAAAAATCCGCTTCGCCGTATGCCGCTGCTTCTTCGGAGCCGCGCCGTCCCGCTCAATGATCGCATCGATGAGAGAAAGATAGGGCCCCAGCTTGAGCCGCCGCACCGGCTTCGACCGCCGATAGCCCGGCGGCGCAGAATGTCCGCACATCTTGTCGACCGTCTTGCGATCAACCCCAAACCGACGTGCCGCTTCACGCTTCGACATCCCATCCGCCAAAACCGCCCGGCGGACCGCAGCATAGATCTCCATTCGATACATTCCCCAGGCCTCAATCGCTGATCAAAACCCGAAGGCTCGCAGCTCATGGACCTATTTTGTACCGCCCCAAAAAAACCGGCGGTGTGGGGGAATTTCGCACCGCCCTCTACACCCGAAGCAGCTAATGCGCCATTCGAAGAAAAACCCCTAAAAGGGGGTAATTTAGAACCTTGAAACAACGCTTGGATTCGGCGTTGTGAGCTTCGCGCGAGCACGGCCGAGTTCAGTAAATCATGACCACCGCTAGCGGCCACTCGGTTCATCGCCGTGTAAGCGAACTTACTTTTGCGGAGTTGTTTCACAGCCCAATTCCGATTTCCACGAGCTATGG
>JABMNR010000056.1 GCA_013203465.1 Alphaproteobacteria bacterium | reverse complement strand
TTTCTCCGCAAGGCCGCCGCACGAACCAAAGCCGATCTCTGGGATGCGGTCGCCAAGGCTATAGAAACCTTCACACCGACCGAATGCGAAAACTACTTCGCCGCCGCAGGGTATGACCGAGATTAAATTGAAGAGGCTCTAAAGTATCTGTTTTGGTCAATGGACTACTTTTGACCACGGTCTTTGATCCCGGATCTGGTCGTACCGCGCGACACGACCAGCGCGTCGACCGCGACCACGCCTTTCGTCATCACCATCACCGGGTTAGCCTCGGCCTCGGCGATGCGCCGGTCCGGGTCGAGCGCCAAGGTGGACAGCGCCGCCACCGCCTCGGCCAAGGCCTCCAGATCGCCCTTGGGCTTGCCACGCCAGCCCGCCAACGCCTTGAAGCCCCGCACCTCGGCGACCATCGTCCGCGCGGTCTCGCGATCGACCGGCGCCACCCGCACCGCGACGTCACCGTAAATTTCGGCGAACACCCCGCCGGCGCCGACCGTCACCACCGGACCCGCCTCGGGATCGAGGTGATAGCCGATCAACGCCTCGCCAAGGCCGTGGACCATAGGCTGAACCAACCAGCCATCAAGTCGCAAGCCAGGCACTGTTTCGGCCAATCGGCCGCGCATGGCAGCAATCGCCGCCTCAAGCGCCGCTTTATCGGCGAGGCCCAACGCCACCGCGCCCGCCTCGGTCTTGTGCGGCAGATCGCCCGATAGTGCCTTCACGACAACCGGATAGCTCAGATCGTCCGACGGCGCGCCATCGGGTGGCAGTGTCCACCGCCGTACCGTTGGCACGCCCAACCGATCGAACAGATCGAGCCCGCGCGCTTCGTCCCAACGCTCGGGCACCACGCCCAAATCCGGTATCGGGCCGACCGGTAGCACGCGTGGACCGGCCCAGACGAGAAACGCCCGCACCGCGTCGGCCATTGCCTCGACGGTCCGGAACCCGGCGACCCCGGCGTCCGCCAGCATCGTTAGCGCCCGATCGGCCTGGGGCAAGGGCACGGCGGCGATCGGCGTCGCATGCCCGGCACAGTCGACGATCGGCTGCACCGCCCGTTCCGGCAGAAACTGCGCCGACGACCCGATGGCGGCGATCACGGCCCCATAGCGGCCCGACTCCAGCAGCGAATCCAAGACGCATTTCATCACCTCGTAACGGGCACCGGCCAAGGTCACATCGACCAGACGCGCCTCCTTCAAGGTCATGTCCACGCTCTGCTTGACGCGTTGCCGGACCTCGGCGCTCGCACCCTCGATCGTCACGCCGGCCGCCCCCAGACGGTCGACCGCCATCGCTCCGCCGCCGCCCGTGGTGGTCACCACCACAACCGGCCGGGCCGCCCGCGCCGGGTCGGGCACACGCCCCTTGAGCAGCGCCGGAAGCTCCAGCAGCGCGTCGAACTGATCGACCCGGAGGATGCCGTGATCGCGAAAGAACGCATCGGCCGCCCGGTCCGAGCCGAGCAAGGCCCCGGTATGACTGACCGCCAGCGCCTGGGCCTCGGGCGATCGGCCGAGCTTATAGGCCACGATCGGCTTACCGGCAGCGTGCGCGGCGCGGGCGAAGGCCGCCAGCCGTTCCGGCCGGCGCAGGGTTTCAAGGAACAGCAGGAAGGCGTCGACATCGTCGAACGCGCATGCCGCTTCGCCGATCGCGCCAACGTCCAGATCCGCCTCGTTGCCGACCGAGATCAGCGAGTGGAACCCGATGCCGCGCGCCGCCCCTCGTGATAGCAGCGTGCCGATCAGCGAGCCCGATTGCGACAACGCCATCAACCGGCCGGGCATCAGGCTGTCCGCCTCCCAGGCGGCGTTGGTGGTGAACGGCGTACGATCGGCGACGTTGGCGACCCCCATGCTGTTGGGGCCGAGCAATCGGGTGCCGCCGGCATGGGCCAGGGCGACCAGTTCCGCCTGACGGGCGGCCCCCGCCTCCCCGGTCTCGGCGAAACCGTCGGCCAGCACGGTGACCACCGGCACCGCGCGACCGGCGCAAGCCCGCACCGCGTCGGCCACCCGCTCGGCCCCGGCAACGATGTAGACATGTTCCGGACGCTCCGGCAGCGCATCCAGCGATGGCCAGGCCCGTTCGCCCAACACGGTCTCGCGGCGCGGGTTCACCGGGTAGATCGTCCCCGCGTAGCCATGTTTGCGCAGAAAACGCAGCGGCCGGGCGGCGTCCTTCCTCGGATCGTCGGAGGCGCCGACGATCGCCACCGAACGCGGCCGGAGCAGCGGGTCAAGCCAAGGCGTTGTCATCGCGGTCAGCTGATTGGCTTGGGCGGGCGCTGCGAGAACCGCCGGCCGAACACACCCTCGGCGAGGCGGTTCTTCATCATCTCCAGGCTGCCGCCGGCAATCTGCCAGCCGCGCGCCCGACGCCAGCAATATTCCACTAAACTGTCTTGGCTGTAGCCGAGCCCCCCCATCACCTGCATGGCCTCGTTCGCCGCCAGGAACCCGGCTTCGTTACACAGATACTTCACCAACGCGGTTTCGTAGGCCGTGGGCAGCCGGTCGGCGGCCCGTTGGGCAACGCGGTACAGCATGAGCTGCGCGGCTTCCATCCGTGCCGCGACCTCGGCGAACTTCCACTGGATGCCCTGGAACTCGGCCAGCGGGCGGCCGAATTGCACGCGGATCTCGGCGTGGTCGCGGGCCAGGTTGAAGGCATGGCGACCGAAGGCCAGCGCGCGCGCCGAATTGCCCAGCCGCTCGATGTTGAAGGCGGCGATCTGTTTCTTGAACCCGCCCTCACGCAGCAGCACGTTCTCCGGCCCGACGCGGACATCCTCGAAATACAGCTGGCACCAGTCGTCACCACCGACATAGCGACTCGGCCGGCCAATGGTGAAACCTTTGGCCCCGCGCTCGATCAGGACCGAGCCGATGCCGTCGGTCCCCGGCCCATAGCGCACATAGACCAGGAACAGATCGGCATCGGGACTGTGGGACGAGAACACCTTGGTGCCGTTGACCCGGAAACCATCGCCATCCGCTCGCGCGCCGGTCACCAGATCGGTGACCGCCGAGCCGGCCTCGGGTTCGCTCATACCGACGGAGATCACCGCCTCGCCAGCCAGAAGCTTACCGAGGTAACGCTGTTTCTGGTCGTCGGTGGCGTATTCTACAAAGGTGCGGATCGGGCCGAAATTGCCGGCCTGAATGACATCGGCCGAACGCGGACAGACCGCCGCCACGGTCTCGATGGCCAGAATCGCGTCCATCAACGTCCCGCCCGCGCCGCCATCGGCCTCGGCGAACGTCAACCCGAGCAATCCCTGTTCGGCCATCAGCTTGGCCACGTCGAACGGAAATCCCGGTTCATGCGCGCGCCCCAGGGCTCCCGCCGCCAGATGCCGCTCGGCAAAGCCACGCACCGCGTGGCGGAACTGCATCTGTTCCTCGGTCAACAGGTCGTCGAACAGGGTGTCCATAGCATCCTCAGCGGTGGCGGAAGGAAAAGTGGCGGCGTGTCATTCGGCCGCTTCGGGTACCGAGGCATCCCGCAGCAAGTCGCCAACGCGCGCACGCGCATCCAGGGTGCGCAGACGGGCCAACAACCGATTGGACGGCGCGACACCCAAAACCGGCTCGGCAAGCTCACGGAACTTGCCGTCGAGTTCGACGTCGGTCAGCGGGTTGTCCGGATCACCCTTGCGGGTCGGCGCAAAACGATCGACGTGGCGGCCGTTGGTGGTGTGGATCATCACCCGCGCCGAGCGAGCACGCGGAAACGCTGCCTCGCAACCGGCGTCGACGGTATGCACCACCTTGGCGGCGACGGAGCGGATGGCCGGGTCCGCGAGCGCATCATCGTCGAACGCCGCGCGCCGTACCGACCCCCGAACCAGCGCCGCGCCGACACAATACGGCAGGCTGAACTTGGCTTCGAACGCGGTGGTTGGCGTGGCATTGCCGCAGATTTCCAGGGATTTGGCGTAGGAGGCTACCTCGATGCGCTCGACATCAGCGAGCCCAAGGCCATGCTCGGCGGCGAGCGCCAGAACCGCGTCGACCGCCGCATGAACATGGCCGCACGCGGCGTGGTTCTTGAACGTTACCCGTGTGATGGTCCAATCAGTACCGAGATCAGTGGTAGCGGCGGTCCAGTCGACCCCCTCACCGCTCATCGCGGCGCCGAAGCCGCGCGGTCCTTCCAACGCGTCGAGCGCACCGGTCACCCCTTCGCCCGCCATGCGCGCCGCCAGCAACCCGGCCTCGGCGGCGCGGCCGGCATGCAGCGGCTTGCTCATCGCGTCGGCCCGGAAGGCCTGCTGCAGGCCGGCGGCCATGGTCGCCGCCGTGCCCAAGGCATGGGCGGTCTGCGCGGCATCCAGATTAAGGATTACCGCCGAGGCGGCGGTGGCGCCGAAACAACCGACGGTGGCCGTGGTGTGCCAGAAATCGTAATGGCGCGGATTGACCGCCCGGGCGATTCGGTTCGACACCTCGTAGCCGGCAATCACGCCGCGCAGCAGCCGGGCGCCATCCGCGCCTACGAGCTCCGCCGCCGCCAGCGCCGCCGCGATCGTCGGCGCGCCGGGGTGATAGAGACCATCACGGAAGATATCGTCGAACTCGACGGTGTGCGAGGCCGTGCCGTTGATCAACGCCGCCGCCTGGCCGCCGGCCGGGGTGCCGGCGGGAATCAGTGTCGCCGCGCCCGTCCCGACCTGATCGGCGACGGCCCGCGCCACCAGCGTGGCCGGCGGCAACACCCCACCCGGCAAAGCCGACGCGAACCAATCGACCACCGCACGCACCGCGTGATGCCGCACGGTGTCTTCAATCGCGGAGGTACGCAGCCCCGCGGCGAAATCAGCATAGGTTTCGATCACCGTGACCATGACCCGTCTCCTCAACAGCCGAGACTATCGGCAAGTTCGTCCATCCCGCCGACAATCCGATCCCAAGCCTGGTCGGCTTTGAAATCCTTGGTTTGGTTCGGGCCATGCTCGGTCGGTCGCGCGACGAAGACGGTGCGGAAGCCAAGCGCCTGGGCCGCAGCCAAATCCCCATTATGGGCGGCGACCATCATCACTTCGGACGGCGCCAGTCCCAACCAGTCGGCACCCGTCAGGTAGACGCTCGGCACCGGCTTGTAATTTCGCGCCGGTTCGGCACCGAGAATCGTGTCCCACGGCAATCCCGCGTTCTTGGCCATGTTGACCATCAGGGCGACATTGCCGTTCGACATGGTGGCGAGAATGTATTGGGTCTTAAGCCGCGTCAGCCCCGGCACGCAGTCTGGCCAGGGGGTCAAGCGGTGCCAGGCGCGGTTCAGGTGCTCGACCTCGTTCTCGTTCAAACCCTTGAGGTCGAACTCGGCGATCAGCGCGAGCAAGCTTTCTCGATGCAGGTCATCGAGCCGCCGGTAAGGCATCTCTCCCCGGCGCACCGGCTCCATCGACGGCTGATACATCGACCGCCAACGATCGGCAAAGTCGTAAGCGTCGACCGACCATCCCTTGGCCTCGGCCACCGCCGTCACTTCGCGGGCCACACTGGTTCGCCAATCGACGACGGTTCCGAACACGTCGAAAACCAAAGCCTTTACATCCGATAGCGGCACGATCGTTCTCCCAGGGAAGTTCAGGGCTCGTGCCCTCACTCGTTCTTGACCGCGGGCATGTGGCATGGATACTGTATACAAGCGCCATAAGGTGCATCAACCGGTGGCATCGACAACACCGGAACAGATATACAGGGACGGAAGGACTTCGTGGCCGATGCGCCTCGACCGACCGCTCAACATTCAGGAATGCGCGACCACGGCATTGGGCCATGGCCGTGCATTCGGACACCCGGTTTGAGGCTAATGCGGCCTCGACCGACATGTTTGGGAAGGAGACGACTGTTATGAAGCAACGTCTGACCCGGTTGGCGGGTGCGGTCGCGTTCGGCGCCGCCCTAGCGGTTGGCGCTGGAGCGCAGGCCGCGACGCCGGAATACGGAGGAGAACTGCGCGTTGTCGTGGGAAGCGATATTCCCTCTTACGACGGCCACATCGAATCGACCTTCGGCATGATCCATCCGATCCGGCCATTCTACAGCCTGCTGATCCGGATCAACCCCGACAACCCGTCGTCGCCGACCGACTTCGTCTGCGATCTCTGCGTGGGTGCGGTGCCGGAGCCGACCAACGACGGCAAAACCTACACCTTCAAGATCCGCAAGGGCGTGAAGTTCCAGGATGGTCAGATTCTGACGTCCGCCGACATTAAGGCCACCTTCGACAAGCTCTTCGCCCCGCCGGAAGGCATAGCGTCGAACCGCAAAGCTTACTTTGCAATGATCGACCGGATCGAGACGCCGGACGACGAGACGGTAGTCTTCCAACTGAAGTTCCCGTCTGGCACCTTCATCCCGTCGATCGCCATGCCGTTCAACTTCGTCTACTCAAAGAAGGATCTGGAGACCAACGGCTACACGTGGCACCAGACCAACATCAACGGAACCGGCCCGTTCCGCTTCGCGGAACACATTCAGGGCAGCCACGTGAAGGGGGTCAAGAACCCGGACTACTATCACAAGGGCATGCCGTACCTCGACGGGTACACCTCGATCATCGCGCCGAAGATGTCGGTCCGCCTGCAGGCCATCCGTGGCGGTCAGGCTGACATCGAGTTTCGCGGCTTCCCGCCGAAGGCGCGCGACGACCTAGTTAAGGCCCTGGGCGATAAGATCACGGTGCAGGAAAGCGACTGGAACTGCGTGTTAATCGTCACCCCGAACCACAAGATGAAGCCGTTCGACGATCCGCGTGTGCGCCGAGCCCTGTCGCTCGCCGTCGACCGGTACAGCGGCTCCGAGTACCTGTCGAAGATCGCCATCGTGAAGACGGTCGGCGGCGTCGGATTCCCGGGTCATCCGCTGGCCAGCTCCCCTGAATATCTAGAGAAGAACATCGCCGGCTATGGCCGCGACATTGAGGCCAACCGGGCGGAAGCCAAGCGACTTCTCAAGGAGGCCGGACAGGAGAATCTGAAGTTCACCCTGCACAACCGCGGTGTCGATCAGCCCTACAAGGTCGTCGGCACCTGGTTGATCGATCAGTGGAAGCATGTCGGCCTCAACGTGGAACAATGGGTCCAACCGTCGACGCCGTTCTACGCGACCCTGCGCAAGCAGAAGGACTTCCAGGTTTCGCTCGACTTCAACTGTCAGGCGGTGGTGAACCCGATCGCCGACATATCAAAATTCCTGCCGTCGGGTGGCGCCAACTACGCCGAGTTCGAGGACGCGGAGTTGGAAAGCATCTACAAGGAACTGCTGAAGACCGGCGACGTCAAGAAACAGAAGGAGCTGGTGCAAAAGTACGAGAAGCGGGTCCTGGACGACCTCACCTCGCAGTTCATCACGCTGTGGTGGTACAAGATTAACCCGTATCGCTCCTACGTGAACGGCTGGAAGATCGCGCCGAGCCATTATCTGAACCAGTCGCTTGAGAATATCTGGATCGATAAGGCCGAGTACAAACGTCAGGTGGGTGGATAACTCTTTGACCTCTTGACCATTGGCCGCTCCGGGCGTTGTCGCTCGGGGCGGCCGTTTATCGGTTTTTTCAATTGTTCTCAAAGCGGCCGAGGGTATGTACAGCTATATCGTTAAACGCCTACTGATGCTGCTCCCGACATTGATCGGCGCCGCGATTCTAATTTTCATACTGTTGCGTCTGGTTCCGGGCGATGTTTGTGACCTCAAATTCGGGGGCGAGGGTTCGTACGCCGACCCCGAACAGATCAGACAGTGCCAAGACCGGCTTGGTATCTCCAATCCATTCTACATTCAATTCTGGGACTACATGGTCGGGTTCTTCACCCTTGACCTCGGCGTGTCGATGTGGACGAACCAACCGGTCGGCTACGAAATCGCTATCCGTTTCGAGTTGTCGCTGCAGGTCGCGATCATGGCGACATTAACCTCGGTCGTGATCGCCCTGCCGCTCGGCGTGATCTCGGCCGCCAAGCAGAACACCATGGTCGACTATGTGGTGCGCGCCTTCTCCATCGCCGGTATCGCCATGCCGTCCTTCTGGCTCGGGATCCTGATCATCCTGGGTCTGCTGATAACGACCCAGGCTTGGTTCGGGCGGTCATGGATGCCGCCCATCATCTACACCCCCATATGGGTCGACCCGGTCGCCAATTTGAGCCAACTGATCTGGCCGGCGCTGGCCACCGGTTATCGCTATTCGGCGGTCGCCACCCGCATGACCCGCTCGGCGATGCTGGAGGTGCTGCGCGAGGATTACGTGCGCACCGCCCGGGCCAAGGGTCTGATGGAGAAGGTCATCGTCAACAAGCACGCGCTGAAGAACGCGATGCTGCCGGTGGTCACCATCATCGGTATTGAGTTCGCGTTCCTGATGGGCGGGCTGGTGGTGACCGAACAGGTGTTCAACCTGAACGGCCTCGGCAAGCTGTTCGTCGCCGCGGTGAGCCAATCCGACTACACGCTGACCCAGGCGCTGGTGATGCTGGTGGTGACGATCTTCGTGTTGATGAACTTCCTGGTCGATATGTTGTACGCGTGGCTCGACCCGCGTATCCGGTATAGTTGAGGGAGGGCGGAGCATGACGACCCCCGAGATCGGCATCGGGTCGAACGAACTTCCGAAGAAAAACAACGTTTGGGATCATTTTGTCCGGATGGCCAAACGGCAGCCGCTGGGCACCGCCGGCGGTTTGGTTGTGCTGCTGATCGCGATCATGGCGGTGTTCGCTCCGTGGCTCGCCCCCTACGATCCCTTGGAAGCCAATTTCATCTACATGCTGACGCCGCCCGACTCGCAATTCCTGATGGGGACGGACAGTTTCGGCCGCGACCTATTCTCGCGCATCATCTACGGCGCGCGCACGGCGTTGTTGATTGGTTTCACCTGCGCCATTGTCGGCTCCGCCACCGGCTTGGCACTGGGTGTGGCGAGCGCCTATTTTGGTGGCTATTTCGATCTGATCATGCAGCGCGTCATTGACGTCTTCATGGCGTTCCCGCTGATCATCATGGCGCTGGCGATCGTCTCGATTTTCGGTACCGGCATTGACAAGGTGATGATCGCCATCACCATCCCGTTCATCCCGCGTTGCGCCCGGGTCGTGCGGTCCAGTGCCTTGGCGGTGCGTGAGATGCCGTTTGTCGACGCCGCCCGATCGATCGGCTATGGCCACCTGCGGATCATCTTCCGCCACATCGCCCCCAACGTCATGGCGCCGTTCCTGATCATGCTGACCGCGTTCATGGGCGAGGCGATCCTGCTGGAGGCGTCGTTGTCCTACCTCGGTCTGGGGGTGCAGGAACCGACGCCGGCCTGGGGCTTGATGCTGCAGGGCGGCGAGGAGTTCGCCGAAAGCGCGCCCTGGGTACCGATCTTCCCGGGCCTCGCCATCACCATCGCGGTGTTCGGCTTCAACCTGTTCGGCGACGCCGTGCGTGACGCCTTGGACCCGCGCCTGCGCTCGCAATAAGAAAACCCTGCCGACATCATCGGCTGGGGAACGATACAAAAACGGCGGTGGTGCCAAAACACCACCGCCGTTTGCTGTGAGGCAACCGTTGCTTAGGCCGCCGCCGCGATCGCAACCTCCTGCTGCACGAAATGTCCCGGCGACACCTCAAGATACTGCCGGACCGGCGGCTCGTAACCAATCGGCTTCAACGGGCTGGGAATCTCGTCGGTCATCAACCGCAGCTCGGTCTTGCGCTTCGATGGGTCGGCGATCGGCACCGCCGACATCAGCTTCTTGGTGTAGGCGTGTTGCGGATTCTCGAACACCGCTTGGCGGAGGCCGATCTCGACGATCTCGCCGAGATACATCACCGCCACGCGGTGGCTGATACGTTCGACCACGGCCATGTCGTGACTGATGAACAGATAGGCGAGGCCCATCTCCTCCTGCAGATCCATCATCAGGTTGATGACCTGTGCCTGGATCGACACGTCCAGCGCCGACACCGCCTCATCGGCGATGATCAACTTTGGATTGAGGCCGAGCGCGCGGGCGATACACAGCCGTTGTCGCTGACCACCGGAAAACTCGTGCGGGTACCGGTCCGCATGCTCAGCCTCAAGGCCGACACGGCGCAACAGCTCGACCACCATGGCCTCGGCTTCCTTGCCCCGCGCGAGGCCGTGCACCTCCATCGGCTCGGCGATCGCCGCGCCCGCCGTCATGCGCGGGTTCAGCGAGGCGAACGGGTCCTGGAAAATCATCTGCATCTCACGGCGCAACGGCCGCATCGCCACCGACGACAGGCCCGCCATCTCCTGCCCTTCGAACATCACCGAACCGCGCGTCGGCTCGACCAAACGGATAATGCTGCGGCCCGTGGTTGACTTGCCGCAGCCGGACTCGCCGACCAGGGCCAGGGTTTCACCCGGTTGCAGATCGAAGGACACGTTCTCGACCGCATGCACCCGCATTCCCGAGCCGATGAAAAAGCCGCCACCGATGTCGAAACGGGTGGTCAACCCCTTAACCTGCAACAACGGCTCGGCGTCTCGGCGCACGGTATCGGTGATTTGCAGATCGGCCTCGGATTGCTCCTCCCGCGCTATTACCGCGTCGCCCTCGGCCCGCTTGACGTCGACGTTAGCGAACTTCCTTGGCAAGGCGACACCGGTCATCGAACCCAGGCGAGGCACCGCGTCCAACAACGCCTTGGTGTAGGGGTGTTGCGGGTGTTTGAAAATTTGTTCGGTGGGACCTTCCTCAACCTTCTCGCCGCGCAACATGACAACCACGCGATCGGCCACCTCGGCGACCACGCCCATGTCATGGGTGATGAACATCACCGACATGCCGATTTCGTTCTGTAGCATCTTGATCAGGTCGAGGATTTGCGCCTGGATCGTCACGTCGAGCGCGGTGGTCGGCTCGTCGGCGATCAGCAGACTCGGCCGGCAGGACAACGCCATGGCGATCATCACCCGCTGACGCATGCCGCCGGACAGTTGATGCGGATACTGGGTGAGCTGCTTCTCGGGTTCGGGGATCCGAACCAGCTTCAACATCTCCAGCGCCTGTTGCAGCGCCTGACTCTCGGTCTTGCCTTGGTGCAGCATGATCGCCTCGGCGATCTGGAAGCCGACCGTGAACACCGGGTTCAGCGAGGTCATCGGCTCCTGGAAGATCATCGAGATGTCATTCCCCCGGATCGACCGCATCTGATCCGGGGTTTGTTGGACGATGTCGACCACATCGCCCGACGGCTTGCGGAACAGGATCTGGCCACTTGGAATGCGCCCGCCGGCGTTGTCGGTCAGCCGCATGATCGACATCGCGGTCACTGACTTGCCCGAGCCGGATTCACCCACCACGGCAAGGGTTTCACCCTTGTCGATATGCCAGGATACGCCGTCCACCGCCTTGACCGTACGGTCCTCCAGTGGAAAGTGGACCCGCAGGTCCGTCACTTCGATCAGGCGCTTGTCATCCATGCGTCGCTCCCACCCATGAAACCGTCCTATTCGCCGCCGCCTCTTACCGGGGCAAGCGGAATACACCCTAGCGGAGCCGACCCTGGAATGCAGGCATTTTTACTGCGGCTCCCTCTGACATACCCGTTATAATGCTGTCAGCTCGTCATTTGGACACGGTATGAGTGATATTGATTTTAAAACCGCCTTGCGGCGCGGAGCCCGTGACGCGATCGGTATCCCGGCGATCATCCTGATCGGCAGCATGACTGGCTACGGCGCTCTCGCCCACGACAGTGGCTTTGGCGTTGGTCTCGCGGTTTTATCCACGGTGCTGATCTGGGGTCTGCCGGGCCAGATCGCGATGGCCGAACTCTATTCCGCCGGTGCCGATCTGCTCGCCATCGCCATCGCCGTCGCCATGGCCAACATGCGATTCTTTCCGATGGCGGTGTCGCTGTTGCCGACCTTCGGCGCGCATAGCGACACACGGCTTGGCCGGGTTATGCAAGCACAGCTCATGTCGGCGACC
The DNA here is from genome assembly GCA_013203465.1 of Alphaproteobacteria bacterium. Lineage (GTDB taxonomy): Bacteria > Pseudomonadota > Alphaproteobacteria > Thalassobaculales > Thalassobaculaceae > JABMNR01. Next base: position 5,684 of record JABMNR010000056.1, on the reverse strand, counting down.
TCCTGGGCCTACATCATGCGCAGCACGGCCCCACGCGCGGCGCATGCGCGTGTCGGCTACCATATCGGCTTCGCCGCGGTGTGCTTGATCTGCGCCGCTGCCAGCACCGCTCTCGGGCATTACGGTGCCTCGGGTCTGCCACAACCGCTCGCCCTGGCGTTGTTGTTCCTGAACGCCTGCTTCCTGCTGATCCTGCTGGTGGATGTCCGCGAGCACCCGGCGCTGGTTTCGATCGCGAGCGGCGTGGTGGTCGGCATTCCCGCGAACATCGCGCTGCCGGACACCGGCCTGATCGTGACCGGGGTCGTCGGCGGCACCATCGGCTTCCTGGTCGGCGAATGGCGCGGCAGGGCGCAAATGGATGAGGAACGCCCATGACCGACGGGGCCACCGATCCGGCGCTAACCGTGGTAATCGTAGCCATTCTGGCCAGCTTCGTCTGGCGCGCGCTTGGCGCGGTGCTCGCCCACCGGATCAACCCGGAAGGCCGCGTATTCCGTTGGTTCACCTGTGTGTCCTACGCGGTATTGGCGGGGTTGCTCACCCGACTGCTCATCCTGCCGATGGGCGACCTCGCGAGCGTCGATCTGACGATCCGCGTGGCCGCCGCCGGTGTCGGCGTCGCGGTGTTCTTCCTCACGCGGCGCAACCTGCTGGTCGGGGTGGTGGCCGGCACCGGAGGCTTCGCGCTGGCCGTGGCCCTCACGACTTGAGCGGCCGGTTCACCGTCAGGCGTTACCCGTCAAATAGTCCATCGCCATCTGCACACCGCCGGTCTGGATCGGCACGCCGGCCATGCGCAACCCCATCTCACACCCCGCGAGGGTGCCGCACAACAACAGGTCGTTGAAATCGCCCAGATGGCCAATGCGGAACATCCGCCCCTTGACCTTGCCGAGTCCCGCGCCGAGCGACATGTCGAAATTCTCCAGGATCACCCTGCGCACCGCGTCGGCGTCGTGGCCGTCCGGCATCACCACACCGGTCAACACCGGTGAATACTCGCGGGCATCCTCGCACTGGATCTCCAATCCCCAATGACGCACCGCACGGCGGGTCGCCTCGGCGTGACGCTCGTGCCGGGCGAACACGTTGTCCAACCCCTCGTCCATCAGCATGTCGCAGGCCTCGTTCAAGCCATAGAGCAGGTTGGTGGCCGGTGTGTAGGGGAAATTGCCGCTGGGATTCTGGCCGAGTTGCGCGCCCCAATCCCAGTACGAACGTGACGTCTTGGCGGTCTTCGACGCCGCGATCGCCTTGTCGCTGACCGCGTTGAATCCAAGCCCCGGGGGCAGCATCAATCCCTTCTGCGAGCCGGTGATGGTGACGTCGACACCCCACTCATCATGCCGGTAGTCGGCCGAGGCAAGACCGGAGATCGTGTCAACCAGAAACAGGGCCGGATGCTTGGCCCGGTCGATCGCCGACCGCACCTCGGCGATGCGCGACGTCGCCCCGGTCGAGGTTTCGTTGTGCACCACGCAGACCGCCTTGATGCGATGCTCGGGATCGCGGGACAGCCGCTCATCGACCACCTCCGGCGGCACACCGCGCCGCCAGTCGCCCGGGATCACCTCGGGATCGAGACCGATGCGAGTGGCGAGTTCCACCCACAGGGTGGAGAACTGTCCGGTTTCCACCATCAGCACTCGGTCGCCCGGCGACAGCGTGTTCACCAGTGCCGCCTCCCACGCCCCGGTGCCCGAGCTTGGAAAGATGATCACCGGATTGGTGGTCTTGAAGATCGGTTTGATCTTGGCCAACACCGTCTTGGCCAATTCCTGGAACATAGGCCCCCGGTGATCGATGGTCGGCCGCTCGATCGCCCGCAGGATGCGGCCCGGTACGTTGGACGGTCCGGGAATTTGCAGAAAATGCGGGCCGGCGCGATGTCCGCTCATGGCGACTCCTACTCCTTGGAATTCAGGGAATGCGCAAGGTCGGCCGAGTCCGGCTGCCTTTGCCATATCAGTGCAAATTCGATACCCTCGGACTCGACGGGTTTCGCGAAGTGGCCGTGTCCGCCCATTCGCGCTTTGGATGCAAAACCCGGAAACCGATCGATGAACGGATATCGGCGTTTGTGGTTCAGCCACACCGATCGACACGCGGGTGACCGCTGGGGGATTGAGACATGAGCAAGCACAGTGTTTCGCGCCGCGACGTGATGGCCGGTGTTGCGGCCTCGGCTGCCTTGGCAGGTTTGCCTGCAGCCGCCCACGCCTTGACCCCGCAGCTGCGGCTGGAGGCCACGACCCGGGAAATCGAAGTGAACGGCAAGCTCGTCCAGCGCCTTGCCGTCGTCGGACCGGACGGTCCCGAAGGGCTGCGCCTGAAACGCGGCGATCACTTCAAGTTCCGGCTGGTCAACAAGCTCAAGACCGAGACCCTGATCCATTGGCACGGCTTGATCCTGCCGCCGTCCCAGGACGGTGTGCCGGGTATCTCGGCGCCCGCCATTCCGCCCGGCGGGTCGGCCGACTACGACTTCCCGCTGGTTCAGGCCGGCACCTACTGGATGCACTCGCATGTGGGATTCCAGGAACAGCAGGGATTGGCGATGCCGCTGATCCTGGAAGACCCGGACGATCCGCTGTCCGGCCTCCAGGAAGTCGTGCTGTTCCTCGAGGACTTCACCTTCAAGGATCCCTACGCCATCCTGAAGGTCCTGCAAGGCAGAACATCGGCGGCCAGCGGCGGCATGACGATGCCGGCCGGAGCGAAGATGCCCGAGGGGATGAAGATGCCCGAGGGGATGAAGATGCCCGAGGGGATGAAGATGTCCGAGGGGATGAAGATGTCCGACGGCATGAAGATGGACGGCGGGATGGCCGGGATGGAAGGAATGGCCGACCTCAACGACGTCGACTTCGACGCCTACCTGGCGAACTCGCGCACGCTGCGCGATCCGCAGGTCGTCCGGGTCGAGCGCAACGGTAAGGTCCGGGTGCGGATCATCAACGGCGGGGCCTCCACCAACTTCTTCATCACCGCCGGCGGCCAATCGGCGCGCCTGATCGCGGTGGACGGCGAGCCGGTGCAGCCGATCGACGACACCGTTTTCCCGATCGGCATCGCCCAGCGGATCGACCTGCTGGTCGACGTGCCCGCCGGGGCCGTGGTGCCGATCCTGGCCCAGCGCGAGGGCGACACCATCAGGACCGGCTTGATCCTGGCGGCACCGGGCGCCCAGGTCGCCAAGGTATCCGAGCAGGCCGACGCCAAGTCCGGGGCCATGGGAGTGGAACTCGAGTCCCGCCTGCGCACCGCCGTGCCGCTGCCGCCAAGGTCGATCGACACCGAGCTGCTGTCGACGCTGTCCGGCAACATGGAAAAGTACATCTGGATGATGCACGGCGACGTCTACCCGAAGAACAAGCCGCTGGTGGTGACCACCGGCCAGCGCGCCGCGATCCGGATGCGCTACGAGACCGGCATGGCACATCCGATGCATTTGCATGGGCATGTCTTCCAGGTCGTCGAGATCGCCGGCAAGGCCCTGGATGGCGCCGTCCGCGACACCGTGATGGTGCCGCCGATGTCCGACGTCGTCGTGGTGTTCGACGCCAACAACCCCGGCAACTGGGCCTATCACTGCCACAATCTCTACCACATGGAGGTCGGCATGTTCTCGTACCTGACCTACATTCCGGCCACCTGAGACCCGCTGTTCGGGTGGCCCGGACATTAGACGAGACTCCGCGCCAGGACGACCGCGACGTGCTCCGCGGTGCGTCCAGCCCCATCGTGAATCTGATGACGGCAGCTGGTGCCGTCGGCCACCAGCAACGTCTCGGGATCGGCCGAACGGACAGCGGGCAGCAAGCTCAGCTCCGCCATTTTCATTGAAACCTCGTAATGCTCGGCTTCGTAGCCGAAGGCGCCGGCCATGCCACAGCAGCTCGACTCGATGACCGAGACCTCAAGGTCCGGGATCAATCGCAACGCGGCCTCTACCGCACCCATGGCGGCGAACGCCTTCTGATGGCAATGCCCGTGGACCAGGGCCTTGTTGGCGATCGGCTTGAGTTTAAGGGCCGCCAGCCGCCCGGCCTCGGCCTCCCGCGCCAGGAACTCCTCGAACAGCATCGCCTGACGTGGTACCGCGCCGGCCGCGTGGCGTAGCAGCGACGGCAACTCGTCCTTGAGGGTAAACAGGCACGATGGCTCCAGCCCCAGGATCGGCACACCGCGCGCGGCGAACGGCGCGAACGCCTCGACCAGCCGCGCCATCTCCGCCTCGGCCTCGGCGATCAAGCCACTGGCCAGATAGGTCCGGCCGCAGCACACATGCCGGCCGCCGTCCTGGGCCGGGTCGATCACGTGGACGGCGTAGCCGGCGGCGCCCAGCACCTTGGCGGCAGCACGGAGATTTTCCGGCTCGAAATAGGTGTTGAAGGTGTCGGCGAACAGCACGACCTCGCGGCCGTCCACCACCTCCCGCTCCGGCACCTCGCGGCTCCGAAACGGATCAGCCGACCAGCGCGGCAGCGAGCGCTCGGCCTTGAAGCCGAGAGCTACCTCCGACAACCACGCGGCCCCGGGCAAGACGTCGCGCAGATTGGCCAGAAAATGGAACCGCGACGCCGCCTCGGCCCAGCGCGGCAGGGTCGCGATCAGCCGGTCCTTCAGCGAGAGGCCATGGCGGGCGACGTACTGGCCAAGCACTTCGGTCTTCATCGTCGCCATGTCGACACCGGTCGGGCATTCCCGCTTGCACCCTTTGCAGCCGACGCAAAGATCCAGTGTGGCCTTCATCGCCGGATCGGTCAGCGCCTCGGGGCCGAGTTGGCCCGACAACGCCAGCCGCAGCGTGTTGGCCCGGCCGCGCACCAAGTGCTGTTCGTCACCGGTCGCGCGAAAACTCGGGCACATCACGCCGGGATCGCGCTTGCGGCAGGCGCCGTTGTTGTTGCACATCTCGACCGCACCGGAGAGCCCGCCCCAGGCCGACCAGTCGAACCGGGTCGCCGGGTTCACCGGGGCATAGTTGGCCGTGAACCGGAACAGCGAGCGGTCGTCCATGCGCGGCGGATCGACGATACGGCCGGGGTTCATCAACCCGTCCGGATCGAAGGCGCGCTTGACCTCGCCGAAGGCGTCGACCACCCGATCGCCGAACATTTTGCGGTGGAACTCCGACCGGACGATGCCGTCGCCATGCTCGCCGGAGTGGGAGCCCTTGTACTCCCGCACCATGGCGAAGGCTTCCTCGGCGATCGCCCGCATGGCCCGCACGTCGGTGCCGTCCTTCATGTTCAGCACCGGCCGGACGTGCAGCGTGCCGACGCTGGCGTGGGCGTACCAGGTGCCGTGGGTACCGTGCTTGCGGAACACGGCGGTCAGCCGGTCGGTGAACTCGGCCAGATCCTCCAACGGCACGGCGCAATCCTCGATGAACGACACCGGTTTGCCGTCGCCCTTCATCGACATCATGATGTTGAGCCCGGCCTTGCGCACCTCCATGATGTCGCGCTGCAGCGCCGGATCGGCGGCGTTCAGCATGGCGCCGGGGAAACCGTGATCGGCCATCAGCGCATCCAGCCGTTTCAGTTGCCGAAGCTGTTCGGCGTGGTCCTCGCCGGCGAATTCCACCATCAGGATGGCCTTCGGCGCGCCCTGCACGAAGCGCTCGACCAGCGGCCGGTAGGCGTCGATGTCGCGGGCGAGGGCGATCATGGTGC
>JABMNR010000055.1 GCA_013203465.1 Alphaproteobacteria bacterium | reverse complement strand
GATTGCATGTGATACCGATCCGAGGCACACTTTTTGGGTTGGGAGGATCTCATATGGAGAATCTCGGCTCAAATCTGTTCACACGCCCCGATCCGGAATCAAGCTATGCTCGGCTCCCCGATCGCCCAACTCCCCAGTCGGCCGACCAGCCCTCTCTCATATATAATATCTCAATCAGCTCCATGTGTCCCGAAACTTTGAAAACATGTTGCCAGCAAAAAAAGAACGCAACATGGTATATATTAGTAATAAATAATCGTATTTACTCGTAAAATAAAAAATAACTAACATTAATTAAAATAAAAACAACCAAAAATGAAAAACCGAAATAGTACAAATTCCAAAGTATACAAAATACTACGAAATCAATGTATTTTCAAACATTGCGCCATCTCTCCCTCAATCTCTGAGCCTATATTCCCCGTGCGAACCTATTCAACCTGACGAATGCGGAACTTGCCGTCGTCGTCGACGCAACGCGCTCAGTCTCCGTGGCCGCAGGTACTCCCCGACGGCGAGCCGTTACCGACGGTCTAATCCCGGCTTCTCGGCGACCACCAGATCCTGATAGGTGCCCCCCTCCGTCAGGCCGGGCCAGGTTCCACGCAACGGTTCTCCCAACATCTGTAGACCATTGCCCGCAAGAATGACCTCGATCCAACTCTTGTTGAAGGCGACCGCCGATCCGGAAGGCAGCGCCTCTGCCTCCGTCGAATTCATTCCGCTTTGAATTCGGAAGACCAGACGGGACCGCCCCTCCTGCATCGAGCGGACGGCCATCTCGTCGATGAGGAAGAACGTAGCAAAGAATCGACCACCTGGACGCAATAGACCGGCAAGTTGGGATATGAACGCCTTCGCTTCTTGACGGTTTAGGTGCGTAAATACCGAGGTTGCGAAAATGAAATCAAAACTGCCTTTCTCAAATGGAATCTCAGTATCCCAAGGTTTTTTCTTTCCGCCAGGATTGTACAATGCGTTCTCATAGTCGATAAAATGAAAAGCGAAATTTTCATAAACGCGTGATATCCGACGCTTGCACCACTGAATTCCACGTCTGTTGACGTCCACGCCCACATAGCGCGCCGTCGGGTCCAAGTACTGAGTAAGCGGGAGCGCCATGCGGCCGATCCCGCAACCGAAGTCGAGGACGTCCCATTCCGGCCGGAGACCACCATACCGAATGAATAGCTCGAGGAACTCGGCGCCGATGGCGCGAAAGTCGCCGTCACCGACGAACCGCTCCTCATCCTTCGGGATCGGCAGGAACCGGTTCCGCCCGACGATATGACGGTACAACGCCGCCATGTCGAGCGCCGCCTCGCCCAAGTTTGGCTGCTGGTGCTCGCAACGGACAGCCAGTTTCTTGTCGATTGCCAAGTCGAATGCTCCCGGTCAACGGCGTCGTAATGCGACGAACATGAACGTATAATCACGATCAACGCGTTGCCAATTGATCGCCTTCTCGCGGGTTTCGAGGTCCAGCGGAGCCGTGAGCTTGAAGCCACGCTCCTCAGCCAAGCGAACGTACTCCCGGATCCCGTCTGGATCGAAGATCCTCATCTCGCCACCGTCGGGACCATATGGGTAGATCCCGTGGCAATCCACCGGTTCCGACCAATAATCCGTCGAGGTCAGAAGCAACCCCCCTGGCCGCAGAAGCCGTGCCATCTCGTCAAGGTAGGCAACCAGATCGATGTTATGCTCGATCACCGAGATCGACGTGATCGTACTGAAGAATCCGGTCTCGTAGTTCGTGTTCGTCAGGTCCTGGATCGAGAACTGGATCCCGTAGGGCTCGAAATACGAGATGTCCTTGGCGAGCAGGTCGCAGGCGTAAAGGTTTCGAAAGCCCATCATGGACAGCCAGCGGTTTATCACGCTCCGGCTGGAGCCGACGTCCAGAATCGGGAGATCCGGCTTTTTGTGCGAAAGCGCGTATAGCAGACACTTCACGGTATCCCAGTTCTTCTGGGCATCGTGATGCGAAGGCAGACCTAACCAGTCCACTAGGCCGCTGGCGGCCGCGATCTCCTCCCGGCTCTGCAGAGCGCGGTTACGGAATACGTTCTTGATGAAATCGACCCGCTCTGGGTTCGCCGGTCGCGCATGATGCTCCTGTCCACTCACTGTTCGGTCTCGTCCTTTTCAGCCATCGGCCGACGCTATGTTATTCTAAGGATCGTGCGTCTACCGTCCAGATGTCGATCCAAATGCCGCCGCCGAGGGTTTCGCAGGCCGCGCGGCACAACGGAGCGTTGACAGGCGGGCCGCATCGCGGCGCTATTGAAGCATCCGTACTTGAGGTGCAAGACTGTGAGCCGACCCATGACGAACACGAAAATACAGTCCTTGAGCGCGATCGCTCGGGCCGAATCCGAGGGGATCACGCCCGACGACGGTGGTCCACCGATGTCCGACGAAGTTCCCATGTCCGTGCGGCTCGACTTCGCCGCCCTTCTCACGCAATCGGAGCATGCCGAACTTCATCGACCCGACAGCGTTCTCGGTGCGCTCCCGGTGCTACCGCTGCCGCTTTATGCGATCTGGAGGATCCGCACGGACCTCAACCAAGCCTTCGACATAGCGCAATCGTCGGGGTATGCGGCGCTGTGGCTTTGGGCGATCCGCGACGGGCGGCGCGAGTTGGACGTATTGTGGGACGTGGTCGCACAGGCGCGGAACGATCTCCTTCAGCCGGTGGTCCGTGTCGGCGGCGGAAAATTGCCCGTCAGCCTGCCATGGATTGCGGGCCTCCTCTGGTGCGCACGGCCCGACGTTCAGCAGGTTCGCCCACTCGCGAGCGATCAGGATGCGGCCCAGTACCTCGGATGGTTTCTGCGCCAAGGTGTGTTCGAGGCACGCTGCGGCGATCTGATCCCGGACGATCACGTTGCCGTGCTTGCCGCGACGGAAGCGTCGACGGTTCCGCCCGCACTCGTCCGTTACCTGGAATTTCTGCACGCTACACGTACCGACCTGCAGGAGACCTTCAGCCTGCAGGACTTCAACAGCCGGCGCGACTTCTTGAAGTGGTTCTACGACCAGGGACTGAAGGAGTACCCGACCCATCCCGACATCGCCGGCCGTCAAACGCAGATCGTGTACGAATGGGGAGAGGCGGCGAAGTCGGCCGCGGAGCAGCAGAAGGCCTGACACTCGGCGCGTCGGCCGCGGTGCCGGTCAGCGATCCTGCAGCTGGTCGACCGCGCGACGCAAGTGCCAGGCCGCAGGCCCGTGCCATCCAGCTCTCATGAGCGCCCGACCGACACGATGGTGCCGCTCCAACGATGAAAGTCCATCTGACGGAGCCAGCCCCAGACGTTGGTCGGTCTCGGTCGACGCGATCAATTGAGCACGGGCGAAGGCGACGAGCGACCGGATTACTGTGCTGGTTCGTTCGGTGGTTGCCCATGTCGACGGCGCGTCACCGATCACCTCGAGAGCCTCCATGCGACGGCCACGGTCCACCAACATGGTCATGATCAACGGCTTGAGGCGAGGATCACCGGTCCGCGCGAACAAGGCTTGTACCATCTCGATCCTGGCCTCGACACCGGGGCTCTTTGAGTTGCCCTGAACGAAGCGCACGTAGATCTTGGCATTCGACGCCCCGCAGCAGATTGCCCACCGGTAGCTCTGAAGAGCTCTCTCGTTGTCGTGCGCTTTCCAGCAATCGTCGCCGAGGCGCACCGCAGCCGTCGGTTCGGAGGGCCTAAGGATGCCGGCACGCTTCAGGTCGGCTATCCGCCCCCTCCTGAGAGCGATCCTGTAGGCAGCGCGTTCGATCGCCGTGGCGTGCGGCGAATCCTCCCCAACCGCGTGGATGGTGGTTCGGAGGAAGACGCGCGCCAACTCCGGCAGATTTGCGTCGGCGGCCGCCAGCGCGGCAGAAACCCGCAACAGTGCGGCATCGCCGCCAAGCTCCATCGCCCATTCGGCGATATCCAGAGCCAGGATCGGGCATCCGTATCGCGCCTCCAGCTGCACCAAACGCTCGAGCACCGCCGGAGTTTTCGAGATCCGCTCCCACCGGCGTGCCAGCCAACCCTCCTCCGAAGGCGCCCGCGCCACCTCCTCCAGGCGGTCGAGTTCCTCATCCCAAGCCCCGGTTTCAAGCTGCACCGTCATACTCGCGACCGATCGTAAACCAGCCGCCGGATCCAATCGCTCGCGCTGTCGACCTCGGGCTTCAGAAGCAGATGCTGGAAGGCCGACGGATCACGCGTCACTTCCGGAGGCAACGAGTGCGCGACCGGCGTGGCGACCCATCCACGCTCATAACCACCGGCCCGAATCCGATCCAGACGCGCGCGAACCCTGTCTTCCACGACCAGTTCGGGCTTGTTGTGGTGCTCACGGTGGGCATAGGAAAGGAATTTGTACTGGATGAAACGCTCATCCCCCATCGCGTGGAAGTGCCATCCGGCGTCGTCCAGCCATACCCCTCGAAGCTTACGTTGGAGACGGGAGAGGTTGAATCGGACGGCGCTGGCGCCGTTCTCGCGAACATGACGATAGCGGGTAATCGCGGCGGTGTCGCGGTTCGCCCACCCAGTGCCGATAGGCTGATAGTTCAGGAAGTGCTTCGCGAGCCGCATCCGCATGGTGGCCAACTCGCCGTTGAAAACCTTGACGACCTCCCAGTTCCACAGCTCGTCGGCGTCCGCGATCACCACATAGTCGTCATCCGCCGCGATCCCATCCAATCCCATCACCATCGCGTCGCGCTGATAGAAGTCCTTGGCCCAAGGGTGTTCACAGTAGGTCGGGAAGTCCTCGACCGGGACGTAGACGATCTTGTCGGCGTAGTCCGCAAAGAGGTGCATATTCTCTTTGAACATCAACGGCTTCGGTTGTCCGGTGAAAGTTTTCGCCGCCTCGACGACGATGAACTTCTCGACGTGGTTGGACAGAGCGGCCAGCCGGAGCGCCAATAGGTCGAACTCGCCGTTGAACATGAAGCAGTCGAAATACCGGGGCCGATCCGATCCGCGAAGCCAACCAGGGTACGACAATCGGTCGCGCCAGACCCTGCCAGTCGCGCTCGCCAGCTTTCGCCGCACCTCGACGTCGTGCATGTCTTGGTAACTGCAATACCCGTAGCTGCGAACAGCCGCCTGTGGGCTGCCCTCCGCGAGATGGAAGTCGCCGATCTTCTCCATCGCCTTCGTCGAAGGCTCACGTTCAAACAGCCGGCGACAAAGCCTTGCCGAGACGTCGCGTTGCCCGAGCGCCTCGAACGCGTCAGCTAACCACCAGAACGACTCTCCCCCCCGATCAGCGGCACCCGCCGCGATCAACCATTCTATGGCTTCAGCGCTGCGACCGCCCCGCGCCAGAGCGTGCCCGAGGTCGATTCGAGGGTCCTTCTCTGCGTCCGCTTCGGGCACATCGGGATCGGATGCATCGGGTTCCAACGCGACGATTTCGGCGAGACGCTGGCGCGCAAAACGATAGTCGCCGGTCCTGGCATGGGTAAGCGGATCATCCGGGAACTTCGTTGACAGCTTGTCGAGGAAGTTCGCCGCCAGATCCAGTCGGGCGCATCTCAAACTGCAAGTCAGGGCATCGGAATACACGTTAGCCAGTTCGATGGGACGTTCGACCAAATGCTCCAGGGCGCGTTCCGCCAATTCAAGGAGGTCCAGTCTGATCGAGATCAAAGCGGTCCTGATCAGGAGCTTCCAGGAAAGGCTCTCCGGATCCTCAGCGTATCCCTCGAAAAAATTCACGATGGCGACCCGCGTCGTCCCAGACAAACGGGCAAGGCTTCGCAGCGCCTCCTCGCCCCTAGACAGGTTCCCCTCGTCGATCGCCGACAAAGCCCAACGAAGTCGGTCTGCGACGTCTGTCGGGACTAACGCATGGCTAGAACCGTTCATTCAAGGCCTTCTGACTTCGCGGCGCCGACCCGGACGACTTCGGCTAGAACCGGCCATGCACGTAACGACATTACACCTGCAGCCTTATTGACGATATTATCGATAGTCATACCGTAAGTGTACAATCCAGGTCCAATAGAGCTGCGGACAACCCATGGTTCCGAACTCAGATGAACCACGCCCCCTTGCAGCGACGAGCTCCCTTGAGGAGTTCTCTCTGCGGTTGCATAAAACAGCGACGCTAGCCGCCGCGCCGACGGAGCGTGACTTGCTTGTGACCGGCGCTCTTGGGTCGTTTTGGCGGCGCGAGAGGCCTTTCGAGCTGTCCGGGAGCCCCAGGCACCAGCCTGCCCTTCTCGACGCGGTCCTGTTCAACGGCGAGTTCGAGTTGCTCGAGTATCGACTGGCGACGCTCTCCGATCATGTCACCCAGACGCTGCTGGTAGAAGCCGACCGCACGTTCTCCGGCGCCCCGCGAGAGCTGCTCCTCACCCCCGAGGAACTGGAGCAACGGGGGTGGGAGGGGCGGGTGACCTGTCTTAAGGTCGTCCTGCCGGCAGCGATCGACGATCCTCTGATCGCAATGGCCATCCAACGCAACCATCTCGCCGATCTGGTCGTTCAGGCGGCCCGCCCCGGCGACCGGCTGTTGATCGGCGATCTGGACGAAGTTCCGTTTCCCGAATTGTTGCCTGCATCGTCACCCAAGCGGCATTCCCTCGGAATGCGTCAAACAATCTACTGCGCCAACCACGAGCGTCTCGGCGGATCATCGCCTTCGCATTTCGGGGCTGCGATCGTGCCGGCCGAGGAGCTGCGGAGCCTAACCCTGGCGGAGATCCGTGTCGGCGCGGCGCAGGCTTCCCCGGAATTCTGGGAAATCCATCAGAACGTCGGCATCCATTTGCAGTATGCCCTGCTCGCGGAACGTCTGGAGAGTCATCTCCACGATCTCGGTCATGACGAGGCAACGGTGCGTGCGCGGCTGCTGGAGCGTGAGCGCGTTCGGGCGGGCGAGGCGAATGACGATTATTGCTGCCTAGTGTCCGACCGGAATTACCCGGGAGAGTCCGCGCCGATCGACGAAGATCACTTGAACGCGCTGCTGGAATACGCAATTGCCCTCGACGACAGCAGATCGGGCCGTCGCCGTCAGGCAGTTCCCGTGTTTCCAAACAGAGCGAATCTCGCCGAGTGGCGGATGTGGAACTCATCTTAGGTGTTTAGTCGCGAGGTGCGTTGACACAAGAGATCGCCATGCCTGGAGGGACGAGTTATCGGCCAACTTCTATACGGCCGCGCCATCACAACAGAGGCAACCTGTCTCACGATCCAACGTAGTCAATAGAGCGCAAGCATGCCGGCTGGGCGCTATGGCGATAGCCCGGCGACAGTGCAAGGTCGTGTCCCTTGGCGTGGTGTAGCTGACGGCTGATGGCCGCGCTCTCCGGCAAGGCCGGGATGATCAGCGCGCCACGGCGGGCAGGCTGATGAGGGGATCGTCGCTGATCCGGCCGATGGTTTCCAGCGTCATGTAT
>JABMNR010000054.1 GCA_013203465.1 Alphaproteobacteria bacterium | reverse complement strand
CGCCATCATCGCCCCACGCCGGGAGCCGGCGCTCATGATGGTGCGGCACATGGCATCCCAGACGTCCATGAAGGACAGCGGCCCGGACGCGTCGGCGCCAACCCCCTTCACCTCGGCACCCTTCGGCCGGATGGTCGAGAAATCGTAGCCGATGCCGCCGCCCTGCTGCATGGTCAGGGCGGCTTCCTTCAAGGCGTCGAAGATCCCGGCCATGGAATCCGGGATCGTTCCCATGACGAAACAGTTGAACAAGGTGACCGAGCGCCCGGTCCCGGCCCCCGCGAGGATGCGGCCGGCGGGCAGGAACCGATGACCGGTCAGCGCCTCCTCGAACCGGCCGGCCCAACGCGCGCGTTCGGTCGGCGCCTCGGCCTCGGCCAAGGCGGTCGCCACCCGGCGAAAAGTATCCTGAACCGTACGATCGACCGGCACGTCACCTCGCTTCAGCCGGTATTTCATGTCCCAGATCTGTTGGCTGATCGTCGCGGGTTGGTTCATCGCATCCTCGCCCAACTGTACGGAGGCGGAAAGGGTTTACGTTCTTGATTTGTTCAGCTTAACACAGATCAAGACCGACCCGCCAGAAGGTCGTATAGGCCAATCCGCGCGCGGGCGAACAGGTATTTGCTCCACTCTCCGGCGAGTAAACCAAACGTACCGGGATAACGCCACCACGCGTCGAGCCGAACGTCCTCGGGGATCACCGGGTACTCGAAAATGTCGTGTTCGGGCAAGGCATGCTCGAACTCCAACCGCGCACGCGGCATGTGGTAGTTGCTGGTCACCAAGATCAGCGACCGGCGATCACCGAGAGCCATCCAATCGGCGGTCTCGCGAGCGTTGCCGATGGTGTCGGTCGCGCCGTATCCCAGCACCACGCAGCAGGCCATGCGGGCATCGTCGACGCCGTTCTCGCCCGACGGGATCAGCTCGCGAATGCCGGATTTTCCCACGCGATGATGGACGCCGCTGACGAACAGCACCGGCGCATACGCGTCGCGCAACAGCATGGCGCCGACGTCCAGCCGCCGGCTGCCGCCGGTGAGCACAACGATGGCGTCGGCCTGGCGCGCCGGCGCGTCGACCGTGAGTGGGGCCGCCACGCGGGGAATCGTCTCGACGTACAGCGCCAATCCCGCCGTCCAAACGACAACGCCGATCAGCGCCAAGACAAACAACACCCCCAGACCCCAGCGGCCGGAACGCCGGGGCCGGCGCCGAAACCGATATCGTTGCGCCACCGCCTAGGGCATCCTGGCGAGCACGGCCAGCACCGACGTGCGCGCGGCCACGGTCGCGATAAGGGCGGCGGTGAACGGCAGAAGAAGGATCACCGCCCATTCCAGCCAGCCGAATCCGGCCGCCTGGACAAGGGCCGTCAACCCGGCCGGGCTAAACACCTCGTCGGCACCGGGGCCTGAGCCGGGGCCTGTGCCGGTTAACCACCAGCGCAGCCCCATCAGCGTACCGGACGCGAGCACAACGCCGATGATCCCGCCAACCAGGGCCAGCCGCCCGGCGTGGCGTTGAAACTGGCGCGCGATATAGCGATCGGGCGCCCCGATCAGATGCAGAATCTCGATTTCCTCCCGATGCACGGCAAGGCCGGTGCGCACGGCGAACACCACCGCCAGCACGGCGGCCAGAACCACGAGAACGAGCACCACGCCGGCAGTCACGGTCACGGTGCGCGCGAGCGTTCGAGCATCGGACAGCCAGCGGGCATGGTCATCAATCATCGTTCCCGGCGCCGCGTTCTCCAGCCGCTCGGCCAGCCGCGTCAGATCGACCGGTTGATCGGCCGACAACCGCAGATCAATCAGCGTCGGCATCGGCAAAGCGCCGGCCAGCTCGGCCCCGAGCCAAGGCTCCAGCAGCCGGGCCACCGTCTTCTCCGGCACGGGTCGAGCCTGCTGCACCCCAGGCGTGACGCGGAGCAGGCGCATGACCGCCTCACGCCGCTCGACACGGGTGCCGGTGCCCGTTGAGGGCGGCGGAATCTGCACCGTGGCGCTGCCGTCCAGACGGGCGTCCCAGGAGGCGATGAAACCGCGGGCCGACAGCGCGCCTGTCGCCGCCAGTGCCGCCAGAAACACCATCACCGCCAACAATCCCGGCAAGAAGCGCGAGGAGGCATCCCGACCGAGCGCGAGATCGTTGCGGCCCCACATGCTCACTCTCCGGCGGCCGTCGTTGCCGCCGCGGCCGAGGCGGAACGTGAGGCCGAACGATCGGTAATGCGCGCGTCCTCCATATGCAGACGCGGATGGTCGAACCGTTTGACCAGATTTTCGTTATGGGTCGCGATCACCACCGTGGTGCCCATCTTGTGCAGCTCCTCGAATAGATAGAGCAGCCGCACCGCGATGCGGTCGTCGACATTGCCGGTCGGCTCGTCGGCAAGCAGCAGGTTCGGCCGGCTGATCACCGCGCGGGCGATGGCGATGCGCTGTTGCTGGCCGCCGGAAAGCGTCGCCGGCAGCGCGTCCAGGTGCCCCGACAACCCAACCCAGGCCAGCAGCTCCGGCACATGCTCGCGAATCAGCGATTCCCGGGTTCCGGCAATGCGTAGCGGCAGCGCGACGTTGTCCAGCGCCGACAGATGCGGAATAAGCCGAAAGTCCTGAAACACCACACCGATCCTCCGGCGCGCCATCGGACGTTCCCGGCGCGACAAGGTGGTCACGTCACGGCCAAAGATCGATATCTGTCCCGAGACCGGCCGTGCCGCCAAATACATCAGGCGCAACAGCGTCGACTTGCCAGCGCCACTGGCACCGGTCAGGAAATGAAAACTGCCCTGTTCCAGCCGAAACGATACATCGCGCAGAATGACCGGTCCGCCGTCGTAGCGCATGAAGACGTTCTCGAACCGGACCACGGAATTCCTCAACTTGTCTGTCTGTCAGCGAAACGCGCCGATCCTGCCCGATCGCGGTGACGAAAGAAAGGCGTGCGCCCGACCGACCAAGACGGTCGTGGGGCCATGGCAGCGGGCCACTACCGCGCTATACTGGCGTCACGATTAACGGCGAGGCCATCCATGCGGGTCACCTGCCCGAACTGCGAGTCGAAGTTCAAAGTTCCCGACAAGGCGCTCGGCGCCACCGGGCGCAAGCTGCGTTGCGGCAGCTGCGAGCACCAATGGTTCCAGAAACCGCGACCGGCCAAGGCCAAGAAACCGGCCGAGGAAACCGCGCCGGATGACTCCGAGCTCGATTCAACAGAGGATACCGCCACGGATGGTTCGGAGTCCGACGATGCCCGCGAGGGCGGCGAGCCGGTTGATCACGATGCCGGATCGGACGACATGGAACCACCGCCGATCGGTGATATTTCACGGTTTCGCGGTTTCGCTTCACGCGAGGAGAAGAAACGACCGCCGATCGCGCTTGTTGTTCTGATTGTTATGACCGTGGCGATCCCATCGATTCTGTTCGCCGCACGGGCTTCGTTGGTCGAGGCTTGGCCAGCGAGCGCGCTGCTTTACGACACGCTAGGCCTGCACGTGGCGGTCTCCGGCGAGGGCTTGGTGCTGCGCAACGTCAGCGTTCACCGCCGTCAGGAAGGATCGGTCGAGATTCTGGTGGTCGAAGGCCATATCCGCAATCCGACCGATCAGCTGGTGAGCCTGCCGGGACTGCGCGGGACGGTGTTGGACGGTGCGAGCAAGCCGCTTCAGGAATGGCTGTTCCAGGCCGAGGCGCTGCAGCTTCTACCCAATGAATCGACCACCTTCGCCTCGGAATTCGCCGGCCCCGCACCGGGCGCCGCCCAGGTCAACGTTACCTTCAGCGCCGAACGCCCGGAAACGAGCCTGGGGTACTGACCGCTCAGAACCGCTTTAGCAGCCGCTCGATGTAGTCGAGTTCCAGATTGGGCCGGTCGCGTTCGCCGGAGCGGCGGCGCAACTCGTCGAAAATCCGTCGGGCGCGCAACAGATCGCTCTCGCCCGGAATCTCGACGCCGGACTCGTTGGTCGCATAGCCACCGCCCGGTCGATCGCGCAGCGGGTCGGGGCGGTCCTGCCCGTTGGCTTGACCCTGGGCATTGGGATCGGGGGTGGCGCCGCCGGCCGCCTGTTGCTGCTGTCGCATCGCCTCGGACAAGGCCTGGGCACCGTCCTGCAATTGCTCGATCGCGTCGCCTTGCGGCCCCACCGCCTCGCCCGGTTGGCCCTGACCCAGCGCCTCACGCGCCTCCTTCATCGCCCGTTCAGCCTCGCCGAAGGGCTGCGGGATGCTGCCCATTCCCTCGCCAAGCTTGCGCATGAACTCGCCGAGCTGGCGGCGCAGGGTCTCTTGCAACTGAGCGAGATCCCCGGCGCTCATGTTGCCCATGGCCTCGTCGCCGTCACCGGGCATGGCCTGCTGACCCCGTTGGCCGGGGCGCATCGGCTGACGGCCGAGCTGGCTAGGTTCGCCGGGGCGGTTCAACCCTTGTCCCGGCTGCGGTTCGCCTTGGCCACGCTGGTTCGGTTTCTGGCCGAACTGTTGGCCTTGCTGCCCCTGACGGCGGAACCCGTCCTGGTGGGATTTGTAGGTCTCGTCCATCAAGCGCTGTTGCTGTTCAGCCAATTCCTGCAACTGGCGCATCATCTCGCGGGCCGCCATCTGTTCCGGCGACAAGGGTTGTGGCCGTCCGGCCCGCAGGTTCTCCATCATCTCGCGCAATTGCGACAGCAGCTGCTGGGCGGCGTCCTTGGCGCCCGACTTCATCAGCTCGCGGGCCCGGTCCACCATATCCATGAGATCCTGACGCTCCAGGAGGCGATTCGGGTCGACCTCCGCCATCTCCTGGCTCTCACCGCCATCGTC
This sequence comes from Alphaproteobacteria bacterium, assembly GCA_013203465.1. Lineage (GTDB taxonomy): Bacteria > Pseudomonadota > Alphaproteobacteria > Thalassobaculales > Thalassobaculaceae > JABMNR01. Next base: position 30,703 of record JABMNR010000054.1, on the reverse strand, counting down.
CAGGCTCTGCTGCATCTGCTCCATCATAGCCTGGAGGTATTCGTCGATTTTCTGCTTCAGCTCGTCGAGCAACTGTTCCAGCGCCTGCTCGTCGATATCCTCCTGGGCCAGCATCTCCATGATCTTGCGCTCGAGCTCGCGCAGATCGCGGGCGGCCAGCGACAGCTCGCCATCCTCGATCCGCAACGCCGCATCCCAGAGCAAAGCCTGAACCGCGTCGATGGTCCCGGTATCGCCGTCGCTGAGGGTCAATCGGCCCGCCGCCGTCCGGAGAGCGAGGAAGGTAACGATATCATCGTAATAATGTTGCGGCCGGGCGGCCAGAGCGGCCAGAATCTGGGCAATATCGTCCTTTTGCTCCGGCTCGGTCGTCAAGCGCTTGCGCTGTTCGATAACAGCCCGGGCGACCGGATGGTTGAAGCGCCGTTCCGGCAACAGAATGGTGACCGGCTCGCTCCGGCCCTCCTGTCCGGCCTCGTCCCGAGCCACCAGGGTCAGCCGCACCGGCTGGCCGGCCCAGGGATGTGGCGTTAAATCGTGGAAGTCCTTGGCGTCGACCGCCTCCAAGCCGCGGCCGGGAAGCGCCAACGACAACACGACGGGCGCGTCGTCCGTGACCGCGCGGGTGGTTGTCAGGCGCTGCAGATGCGCCTCGACCCCGGCCAAGCCATAATCGTCGGATGCGGCGTAGTGGATCATTAACGCCGCACGCTCGGTCGGGCTCGGGTCTTCGACCAGCGAGACCGTCGGCTTCAGGTCCGGCAGTACACTCAACGTCCAGGCCGCCAGCTCGGTCCCACCTTGGCGAATGGCCAGGGCGGTTCCGGCCTCGATCAAGTGCTCAATCTGGTGCGCCTGGATACCGGCGGCCTCGAACGAAACCGCCGTCTCCGCGCCCTCGGATGCAATCACCAACGACGGCACCCCGTCGCCGCCGTTGACCTTGGCGATCAACGTCGAGCCGGTGGGTACCGCCAGATGCCGAGGCGTTGTGACCGCCGGATCCGCTCGCGCGCCGTCACCCCGCACGCCGTCACCGCTGGTCCGCGGCGGCGCGCGCAGTGATTCCGGCGTCGCCCCTTGGGCCAGCAGGATCGGTATGCGCCCCGTATAGGCTGGCGGGTTGACCCAGACGTCGAGGGTCGGCACCGGCGTCTCGATCAGCGGCGACAACGTCGGTTGGAAGGCGGCGGCGAGGCGCGCGCCGGGATCCGGCGCCGCCACCAGCCCCACCAGCAGCGGTAACAGCACCAAGGCCCGCACGCCATAACGGTCGATGCGGGCCAGGATCGGTTCTGGCGCCCCGACCCGGAGCCGGTTCAGTTGCGCCGCCAAACGCTGTTTGTGGGTATGCCACAAAGCGCGGGTCAGGGGATCACCGTCGCCCAGGGCCAACTGGTCACCAAGCCCCGATACCGGGCGGTGATCGAGCCCGCTGTCACGCTCCAGCCGGCGCACCACCTCGTCCTCGCGAGCCGGCATCCAGGCGAGCGCGGCGCGGCGCAAGGACCACAGGAACAGCGCCCCGGCCGCGATCAGGAAGGCCAGATGGCCCCAACCTCCGGACATCGCGCCCAGCCAAGCCGGCAGGTCGAGCAACGCCAAGGCCACGAACCCGGCGGCCAACATGGCCGGTGTCCACAGCGCCGGAAACGCGCGCTCCCAGGCCAACACCCCGCGCGCCAAAGCCAAACGCGACGCAAGTCCCGAATAGCGGGTCAAATCCGAGGGAGTCGAGGGTGAACGCACGATGCCATTCCTCCGCGATCGCGGGGCCAAACGTTCCGGGTGCCCGTGCGGCCCCCCGGCGAACCGGCGCTCGGAACAGTCGTCTATCCCTTAAGAGTGTCGGGCGCGCCGCCGGCCGGGTCAAGTCCGGCCGGTGAAATAGGTCCGACCCGGCGGTGCGCGGCGCCGATCAAATCCAGTCCGGCACGCGGTCGAGCGCGATCAAATCCTCGACCGTCTGACGCGGGCGGACCTCGGCCCAGCGGTCGCCGTCAACCAGCACCTCGGCCACCAGCGGGCGGGCGTTGTAGGTCGAAGCCATCACCGCGCCATAGGCACCGGCGTCGCGGATCAGCAGGAGATCGCCCGACGCCATCGCCGGCAACACCCGGTCGCGCGCCAGATAGTCGCCGGTCTCGCACACCGGGCCGACCACATCGGCGGGCAGTGGATCGGCGGCACCCGGAGCCACCGGCTCGATGCGGTGATGCGCCTCGTACAGGGTCGGGCGAATCAGGTCGTTCATCGCGGCGTCGACGATAACGTGACGCTTGGCCGCTCCACGCTTCTCGTAGATCACCCGGGTCAACAGCACCCCGGCGGTGCCGACCAGCCAACGGCCGGGTTCGACCGCCAGCTCGAAATCGGCCCCCATCATCACCTCGGCGACCATCGCCGCGTAGTCGGCCGGCCGAGGCCCGTCGCCGCCGTCATAATCGATGCCAAGGCCGCCGCCGAGATCCAGCAACCGCAGCTCATACCCCTCGGCGCGCAGATGCTCGCCCATCGACCGTAATCGGACATAGGCCTCACGATAGGGCGCAAGCTCCATGAGCTGCGAGCCGATATGGACCGACAGGCCGATGGCCCGCACGCCATCCAACGCTTGGGCCCGCGCGAAGAACGCCGGCGCCCGCTCGATCGCCACACCGAATTTGTTCTCGGCTTTGCCGGTGGTGATCTTGGCGTGGGTGCGGGCGTCGACGTCCGGGTTCACCCGCAGGCCGAGCCGGGCCACAACGCCCTTGGCGCGCGCGACCTCGGCCAGCGCCTCCAATTCCGCCTCGGACTCCACATTGAAGATGTGAATACCGGCGTCCAACGCGGCCGCCATCTCGTCCCGCGTCTTGCCGACCCCGGCAAAGACGATGCGATCGGCCGGCACCCCGGCCGCCAGGGCGCGCGCCAGCTCGCCCCCGGACACCACATCGGCGCCGCACCCCAGTTTGGCCAGAAGCGTGATCACCGCCTGATTGCCATTGGCCTTGACCGCGTAGTGAATCCCCGCCCGCAACGGCGCTAGCGCGTCGGCAAGCGCCCGATACCGCGCCCGGATCATGTCCGCCGAATACACGTAGACCGGCGTGCCGACACGCTCGGTGATGGCGGCCAGCGTGGCCGCCGGAACCTCGAAATTCCCCATGGATGGCAACCCTTTTCGACGCGTCGGCGTTGTCAGCTCGACGGATAGGAGCGCGGATAGGTGGCCGGCTTGCCGTCGGGCGGTTTCAAATCGCCGCGTTTGCCGCATGCGCTCGGCCCAGCCAACGCCAGTGTCAGCAGAACCAAGGACAGGGACACCAGGCGCCAGATTCGAGTCATCCGGGTCATGATCCCGCTCCGTCGATAAACCGGTCGCGCACGGCGGCGATCTGCTCGCGCACCCGGTCGGGTGCCGTGCCGCCATAGCTGGTGCGGGCCCGCACCGAGGCGTCAACCGAGATCACCTCAAAGACACGCTCGTCGATGCCGTCATGCTGTTCGCGCATTACCCCCAGCGGGAGGTCGGCCAGGCCACAGCCTCGCTCCTCGGCGGCCCGGACGATCCGGCCGGCGACGTGGTGGGCGTCACGAAACGGCAGCCCGGCCTCGCGCACCAGCCAGTCGGCGAGGTCGGTGGCGGTCGGGAACCCGGCCTCGACGGCACGGCGCATGGCCTCGGGGTTGGCCTGCATATCGGCGACCATGCCGGTCATCGCGGCGATCGCCAGCCCCAGGCTATCGACCGCGTCGAACACCGGCTCCTTGTCCTCCTGCATGTCCTTGCCATAGGTCATCGGCAGCCCCTTCATCACCACCGACAGCGCGGTGAAGGCGCCCAGAATGCGACCGATCTTGGCGCGCACCAGTTCGGCGGCGTCCGGATTGCGCTTCTGCGGCATGATCGAGCTGCCGGTGGTGTAGGCGTCCGACAGGGTGATGAAGCGGAATTGCTGGCTGGTCCAGATCACCATCTCCTCGGCCAGCCGGGACAGGTGATTGGCGCAGATCGAGGCGGCGGCCAGCAGCTCCAGCGCGAAATCCCGGTCGGCCACGGCGTCCAGCGAATTGGCGGCCGGCCGATCGAAACCGAGCGCGCGGGCGGTCATGTCGCGGTCGATCGGATACGGCGTGCCGGCGAGCGCCGCCGAACCCAACGGGCATTCGTTCAACCGCCGCCGGCAATCGGCCAACCGGCCCCGATCCCGGCCGATCATCTCGACATAGGCCAACAGATGGTGCCCAAAGGTCACCGGTTGGGCGACCTGCAAGTGCGTGAAGCCGGGCATGATCGTCTCGGCGTTGCGCTCGGCCTGATCGATCAGCGCGCGATGCAGCGCGCCGAGAGCCGTCTCCAACGCGTCGATGGCGCCGCGGCACCACAGCTTCATGTCGGTGGCGACCTGGTCGTTGCGCGAGCGCGCGGTGTGCAGCCGGCCGGCCGCGTCGCCGATCTTCTCGCGCAGCCGCGCCTCGACATTCATGTGAATGTCTTCAAGCGCGCGCGAGAAATTGAACTGACCGGACTCGATTTCGCCCCAAATCTCGTCTAGACCCAATTGAATTGCGGCGCCGTCCTCGGCCGTCAGGATTCCCGTGGCCACCAGCATCTCGGCATGCGCCTTGGAGCCACGGATGTCCTCGCGCCAGAAACGCCGGTCGAAGTCGATGGATGCGTTGATGCGTTCCATGACCTCGGCGGGCCCATTGGCGAACCGGCCACCCCACATGGCGCTGGCGTCGATCTTTTTGCTGTTGGCGGCGGTGGTTTCGGTCATGACGTTTTTCGGTGCCTTCACTTCTCTTTCGACGGTGCGGCGCGCGCTTGTCGCCGCCGTGGTTGCCGGCGTCGCCACCGGGGCGGCGCTGGCGCTTGGTGCGGCGGATGGTCCGCCGACGCTGCGTGGCGGTTACGGCGGATACGAACCCGCGTCCAATCCCCTACCCGCCCCGTCCGTCGCCTTCCTAGACCCGGATGGGAACGCCATCAAGCTCGACGCCTTCATCGGGCGCGTCGTGGTGCTGAATTTCTGGGCCACATGGTGCGCGCCCTGCATTAAGGAGCTGCCGGCTCTCGAGCGTTTGCATACCTCTCTCGACCCAGGCCAGGCCCAAGTCGTGCTGGTGACGATCGACCGTAAGGGCACGGAGGTGGCCCAGCCGTTTCTCGTGGATCTGGGGGTCAAGAATCTCACCACCCATGCCGACCCGCAAGCCGAACTCGCGCGCTCGCTTGGCGCTCTTGGCCTACCAACGACCGTGATTATCGACCGTCAAGGCCGCGTACGCGGCCAGTTGCAGGGCGATGCCGAATGGGATTCCGACGCCGCCAAGGCGCTGGTGCGTCATTACGTCGAAGAGGATTGAGGCTATGCGTCGTGGATTTTTGGGGGTCATCGCACTCCTCGCCTTAACCGTCGGATCGGCAACCCTCGAATCCGCCCGGGCGCAGGACAATCCGCCGACCTTCTTTCGCATCGGTACCGGCGGCGTGAATGGGACCTACTATCCGATCGGCGCGATCATCGGCAATGCGATCTCGAACCCTGCCGGCTCGCGCCCCTGCACCGCCGGCGGCAGTTGTGGCGTGCCAAACCTGATCGCGCTCGCGGTGTCTTCCAACGGCTCGGTCGCCAATGTCGAGGCGATCGCGCGAGGCGAGCTCGATTCCGGGTTCGCCCAGGCCGACGTGGTGCATCACGCTTACTATGGCACCGGTCCGTTCGCCGACCGCTCACCGCTCACCGAATTACGGGTCATTGCCAGCCTCTATGCGGAGCGCATGCAGTTGGTGGCGCGCCGGGGGAGCGGCATCGCCTCGATCGCCGATCTGGCCGGTAAGCGCGTATCGCTCGACGAGCCGGGTTCCGGCACCTTGTTGATGGCGCGCGGCCTGTTGGAGGCGCATGGCCTATCGGAGAGCCAAGTGGTCGCCGAGTATATGAAGCCGGGTCCCGCCGCCTCGCTGATGCAACGCGGCGAGCTCGACGCCTTCTTCATCGTCGCCGGCGTGCCGACCAACGCCGTCGCCGACCTGATCCGGGCCGAGGCAGCGACTCTGGTGGCTGTCGACGGTCCGGAGACCGACGCCTTGCTCGTCGCGCGGCCCTTCTTGTCGCGGACACCCATTCCAGCGGGAACCTATGGAGCCGACGCACCGGAGATTGCGAGCATTGGTGTCGGCGCCCAGTGGGTGGTCGCGGCCTCGGTGCCGGAGGAGCGGGTGTACGCGATCTGCCTCGCTCTCTGGAACGACGCCACGCGCACGCTGCTCGACGGCGGTCATCTGACCGGCCGGCAAATCCGTCTAGAGACCGCCCTGGACGGGGTCGACGTGCCCCTGCATCCCGGCGCGGAACGTTGCTATGCCGAGCTCGGCGTCACCCGATGACCGATTGTGCGGCATACGCGGAAAGCCGGCCGGGTTCCTCCGGCCGAGCTATCACCCGGCCGGAGGAACGGTTGTCGCGGAGGGGGGAAGCCCGCGACAACAATCAGACGCGCCCCGGTCAGTGCGTTTCGTTAATGCAACGTGTTGGCGAGACGCAGGGCGTGACCGTGAATCTGGCGGCGGGTTACGACATCTAGGTCGTCGAAGGAGGCCCGAGCCATCTGCATGTCAATATGACTGCCGCTGTGAATTGCCTGCATTAAGGACGTCGCGATCCGAGCTTCGTCGCCGACGATGTCGGCCACGGACTGTGTGAGTAAGGCAAACGCCTTGTTCGTAACCATTCTGGTCATAGGTCGTCCCTCTTTCTGAAGGAATGGAAGTAGATTAAAATTATATAAAAATTTATATAAAATCAAGCAAATTATCCTCCCACCCTCTCCCGCCTCGCCCCCTCGGCGCAACTCCCTGAGATCAGAAAGAAATCAATGAAAGATCCGATCGGAAGCCATCCTACCCGCGCGGAGCAATTGGATATTCTTGTCACCATCATCGCGGAGATGGCCCGTCCTGGGGATGCGATCCTCGACCTGGGATGCGGCACTGGCTACCTGGAACACCTGCTGCTCGCGGCGCGTAACGACATCTTTCCGATCGGCGTCGACCGCAACCTGGACTCGCTCGCCACCGCCGCCGCTCAATTCGGCACCCGCGCGGCCTTTGTCCGGGGAGATCTGACGGCGCTGGACGCAATCAAGCCCCCGCGCGAACGCTGCCGGTTCGCGGTGACGGCGCTGACCTTTCACGACCTGTCCGACGTCGACAAACAAGCGGTGCTGGCGTGGATGGCCGCACAGTTAGAAGAAGACGGGGTGATCCTGATCTACGATCGCCTGCGATTGACCGAGCCGTCGCTGTTTGCCATGCAAAGAGCGATATGGAACCGGATCGAACGGATAAACGGCCGCGCCATGCGAACGGCGGCAACCTTCGCCGCCTATGAGGCCGATTTGTCGGAGACCAACCGGCCGGCGCGGCTTTGCGACTATGAGACCTGGTTCGAGGCTCTGGGCTTCGGGTCGCAAATCCTGCACCTGCACGGCAATGTGGCCCTGATCGGTGCTGCCCGACGTTAACCGGTCGTCGTGTCAGGCGCGGTGGCCAATCGGCAGGTTGACCACCAGCAACCACGACACGTGATCTTGTCCTAACGGCAGAATAAGGCGCTCCCAGTATTCCACCTTCACCGTCTTGGGCGGCGCGTGCCGGCTGTAGATCGGCCAGGCGTTGCGCATCGCCGATTCGTAAAGCTGCATGAACAGCATGGCGATACCGGCGGGAAAGTCGCTCGCCCGCTTGCCTGTCATGTCGCGCCCGTAATGCTGGGCGATATCAGGGCCATAGATACGATAAATATAATCGTGGCTGCCATCGGACCTCGCCACCGGTTCCAAAAGCATGAAGTTCCGCGCGAGCGGCCGCATTTCGTCACTGTCGACGAGGTCCCGGCTCGCGCCCGCGGCACCCTCTGGGCGGTCGAATGTCCATCGCGTGTAGAGAGAGCGTAGCCTCGGATCAACGAGGTCCGTCTCTTCCGGCTCATAAATGATCCGGGCGGGTTCGGGAAGGCCGGGGAACGGCCGGAATTCGATAAGACGACCCATGACGTCAGAATGGGGAAGCGTGCTTTGTAGTCAAGCGTCCGATCAGCGGGTCGGAACTGGGGTATCGCCGCCGTAGTCGTAGAAGCCGCGGTTGGTCTTGCGGCCAAGCCAACCCGCCTCGACGTATTTCACCAGCAGAGGGCATGGCCGGTATTTACTGTCCGCCAGCCCATCGTACAGCATGTGCATGATGGCGAGGCAGGTGTCGAGGCCAATGAAATCAGCCAGTTCAAGCGGCCCCATCGGATGGTTGGCGCCCAGCTTCAACGCGGTGTCGATCGATTCGACCGACCCCACTCCTTCGTAGAGCGTGTAGACCGCTTCGTTGATCATCGGCAACAATATGCGGTTGACGATGAAGGCCGGGAAATCCTCCGCCACCGAGACCGTCTTGCCCAGCGCCCGCGCCAGATCGCGCACCGCCTCGAAGGTCGCCTGCTCGGTCTGGATACCTCTGATCACCTCGACCAGTTGCATCACCGGCACGGGATTCATGAAATGCATCCCGATGAACCGTTCGGGTCGATCGGTGCCGCTGGCCAGCCGGGTGATCGAGATCGACGAGGTGTTGGTCGCGATCAGCGCGTCGGCGCCAAGGTGCGGGACCAGCGTCTTGAAAATCTCGCGCTTGATTTCCTCGTTCTCGGTCGCCGCCTCGATCACCAGATCGCAATCGCCAAAGAGTGCGTAATCCGTGGATACCGCGAGACGCTGCAACGCGGCGGCGGCCTCGGCGTCGTCGATCCGGCCGCGAGCGACTTGTCGAGCGAGGTTTTCCGCGATGACGTTACGACCTCGATCGAGCACGTCGTCGGACACGTCCAGAAGGCGAACGTCGTAGCCCGCCAGCGCGCAAATCTGCACGATGCCCGTACCCATCTGGCCGGCACCGATCACGCCGATGCGCTGCATGCCCGTCTCCTACTACTGGCCGCCGTCAATCCCGATGGCCGGGGCCTCAATCACGTGGTCAACCGTCGAGTGCCTGGCTCAGCTCCGGTATCGCCTTGAACAGGTCCGCCACCAAGCCGTAGTCCGCGACCTGGAAGATCGGTGCTTCCTCGTCCTTGTTGATGGCGACGATCACCTTGCTGTCCTTCATGCCGGCCAGATGCTGGATCGCCCCGGAGATACCGACGGCGATATACAAATCCGGCGCCACCACCTTGCCGGTCTGGCCAACTTGGTAGTCGTTCGGCACGAACCCGGCGTCGACCGCCGCGCGCGAGGCGCCGACGGCGGCCCCGAGCTTGTCGGCGATTTCCTCCAGCATGGCGAAATTCTCGCCGTTCTGCATGCCGCGGCCGCCCGAGATCACCACCCGGGCGCTGGTCAGCTCCGGCCGGTCCGACTTGGACAGTGCCTGGCCGACCCAGCTCGACAAGCCCTGATCGCCGGCCGCCGCGCCATCCTCGATCTCGGCGGAGCCACCCCCGGCCTCGGCCGGCTCGAAATTGGTGCCGCGCACGGTCACCACCTTGACGGTGTCCGAGGATTTCAACGTGGCCAGCGCGTTGCCGGCGTAGATCGGCCGCACGAAGGTGTCGGCGTCGATCACCTCGATGATGTCGGACACCTGGGCCACGTCCAACAGCGCGGCGACACGCGGCATGATGTTCTTGCCGACGGTGGTGGCGGTCGCGACCACGTGGGAATACCCCGATGCCAGCCCGGCGATCAGCGGCGCCAGGTTCTCGGCCAAGGTGTGCTCGTACTCGCTCGAATCGACCCTCACCACCTTGGCAACCCCCGCGATCTTGGCGGCGGCCTCGGCGGCGGATCCGACATTTGTCCCGGCCACCAAGACGGTGACGCTGTCGCTCATCTGTCCGGCGGCGGTGACGGCGTGCAGGGTGGCGGGGTTGATCGCCCCGTCGGCGTGTTCGGCGAAGACCAGCGCGCCCATATCAGATCACCTTCGCTTCGTTCTTCAGTTTGCTCACCAGCTCGGCCACGTCGGCGACCTTCACACCGCCGGCGCGCTTCGCCGGCTCGACCACCTTCAGGGTCGCCAGTCGCGGGGTCGGATCGACCCCCAGATCCGCCGGCGACATCGCCTCGATCGGCTTTTTCTTTGCCTTCATGATGTTCGGCAGCGAGGCGTAACGCGGTTCGTTCAACCGCAGATCGGTGGTCACGATCGCCGGGGTCTTGACCTTGATGGTCTCAAGCCCGGCATCGACCTCGCGGGTCACGGTCAGCTCGCCATCGCCCACCTCGATCTTCGAGGCGAAGGTCGCCTGGCTCCAGCCAAGCAGCGCCGACAGCATCTGGCCGGTCTGGTTACAGTCGTCGTCGATCGCCTGCTTGCCCAGGATGACCACCGTCGGGCCTTCCTTCTCGACGATCGCCTTCAGCATCTTGGCGACCGCCAGCGGCTCGACCACGCCGTCGTGCAGCACATGCACCCCGCGATCGGCCCCCATGGCCAACGCCGTGCGGATGGTCTCCTGCGCCTGCTGCGGGCCGATCGACACGGCAATGACCTCCTCGGCCTTGCCGGCCTCCTTCATGCGGATCGCCTCTTCGATGGCGATCTCGTCGAAGGGGTTCATCGACATCTTGACGTTCGCAAGCTCGACGCCGGTCTGATCCGCCTTCACGCGGACCTTGACGTTGTAGTCGATGACCCGCTTGACGGGGACAAGTACCTTCATGGCTCCCTCGATCGATTGGAGTGGTGGCGGGCGCCGTCTCCTGGGCGACTCGCTATGAGCGACCCCGCTCTTTAGAAAGCGCCCGAACCGGAGTCAAGCTGACGCCGGACGCGGCGGCGTCATTTCGTCAGCGGTTCTTGCCCGGGACCCACAGTACATCGGTGCCACCCTTGTCGTTGACGAACCGCGACAGCACGAACAGATGATCCGACAGCCGGTTCATGTAGCGGACCGCCTCGGGATTGATCGGCTCCAGCGCCGCCGCCCGGGTGATCTCGCGCTCGGCCCGGCGCGCCACCGTGCGCGCCAGATGCAGCTGCGCCGCCGTCGGCGTGCCGCCGGGCAGGATGAAGCTGTTCAGCGGCTCCAGCTCGGCGTTCATCGCGTCGATTTCGGCCTCCAGCCGTTCGACCTGCGCCGTGGTGATGCGCAGCGGCGGGTATTTCGGCGCGTCGGCCTCGGGCGTGCACAGATCGGCGCCCAGGTCGAACAGATCATTCTGAATGCGGGCCAGCATGGCGTCGGTGTCCGCGCCACCGTCCTGTACCGCCGTCAGCCGGGCGAGGCCGATCACCGCGTTGGTCTCGTCGACCGTGCCGTAGGCGGTGGGGCGCGGTGAATGCTTGGCGATGCGCGTGCCGTCACCCAGCGAGGTCTCCCCTAGATCGCCGCCGCGCGTGTAAATCTTGGTCAGCCGAACCACGGTTTGCTCACCCGGCCTTGGTGAGCGACAACAGCAACGCGAAGACCAGCAACGCCGCCGCCTGCAACAGCACGCGGTACTGCATCATCTTGTTCGACCACTTGGCGTTGAACTCGCCGCCGCGCGCCATGGCGATGAGGCCCCAGACCAACGCACCGACGGTGGCCGCCATGGCCAGGACGAGGAAAACGAAGAAGACCGTGCTCATGATCGAAGAGGTATAGCCGGTCGTACCGGCGCCGCGAACCGGAATCCGACACACACCCGTGACGGATCGTCGCGGACCGTGTCAGTGGTGGCGCCGATTTCGTTTTCGCGGATCGAAATGCTGCGCGAACCACAAACCAAACCCGAAAATCAGCATGCCACACAGGAAGATTGTGAGAAGGCCTAGGATATATGGGTCCATAGGTCACCTATGGGCGGCAAAAGTGAGGAGCAGACTACACGATAGCAGGGTCAGACCAAAGCCAATGGCAAGCACGCTTCAAAGAGTCATCATGGATATGTTTTCGTTGATCAGCACTGGAATGATGAACGTCCACAGTAGCACCCCCGCAGCAAGATTCATAAGGATACCTGCCACTGACTTGAGCAGCTCTCGATACTGATCTCTGTTCACGGCAAGGGCTCATGCGTTGATTCGGATACCCTGTCATGTCCTATGGAAACCTTATTGTTATTTTCAATTCCGGCCCGCCGTCAGCAGCCCGCGGGCGATCACCCCCGCCTGGATTTCCGCCGCGCCCTCGAAGATGTTGAGGATCCGGGCATCGCACAGCACGCGGCTGATCGGGTATTCCAGGGCATAGCCGTTGCCGCCGTGAATTTGCAGGGCGTCGTCGGCGCAGGCCCACGCGACCCGGGCGGCGAACAGCTTGGCCATGCCGGCCTCGATGTCGCAGCGGCGATCGCCGTCCTTCTCGCGAGCGGCGTGCAGGGTCAGCGCCCGGGCGGCGGCGATGTCGGCCGCCATCCGGGCGAGCTTGGACGCCACACGCGGGAAGCGGCGCAACGGCTTGCCGAACTGCACCCGATCGGCGGCGTAACGAAGTCCCAGCTCCAGCGCGTTCTGCGCCACCCCCACGGCGCGGGCGGCGGTCTGAATGCGCGCGCTCTCGAAGGTCGCCATCAGTTGCTTGAAGCCCTGGCCCTCGATGCCGCCGAGCAACGCCGAGGCCGGTACCCGGAAGCCGTCGAAGGCCATGTCGTACTCCTTCATGCCGCGATAGCCGAGCACGGCGATCTCGCCACCGCTCATGCCCTCGGCGGGGAACGGGTTGTCGTCGGTGCCGCGCGGCTTCTCGGCGAGCAGCATCGAGAGCCCGTGATAGCCCGGCGTGCCGGCATCGGTTCGGACCAGCAATGTCATCAGGTCGGTGCGCGCGGCATGGGTGATCCAGGTCTTGTTCCCCGTCACCGCATAGGCGTCGCCGTCGCGCACGGCGCGGGTGCCGAGATGCGCTAGATCGGAGCCGGTGTTGGGTTCGGTGAACACCGCCGTCGGCAGAATGTCGCCCGAGGCGATACGCGGCAGCCAATGGGCTTTCTGTGCCTCGGTGCCGCCAAGCCGGATCAGCTCCGCCGCGATTTCCGAGCGGGTGCCGAGTGAGCCGACGCCGATATAGGCGCGGCTGAGGGCCTCGGACACCACCACCATGGCCTCTTTCCCCAGACCCGCGCCGCCGTGTTCCTCCGGCACGGTGAGCCCGAAGGTGCCGAGCCCGGCCATGGCCTCGACCACCGAAATCGGGATCAGCTGGTCGTCCAGGTGCCATTGGTGGGCAAACGGCTCCACCTGATCGGCGGCGAACCGGCGGAACTGATCGCGGATCATGCCCAAGGTTTCGTCAAGACCGTGATCGCCAAAGCCGTCGGGGCCACCGGCATCCAGCGCGTCATGCAGCCGCTGGGCCAACGCCAGGCGTGCCGCCTGAGCATTTCCGCCCCGCATCAGGCGTTGACAGGCGTCACTCCCCAGCGGCGCCAGATCCTCCAATTCCAGGCCGAGATCGTGCGGCCGCACCGTTTCGGTCTGGGTCATTGGGATGCCGCCGGCGATTTGGGCCAGGTATTCGCCGTATACGACACCCAGGATCAGCCGTTCGGTCTCGCCCAGACGGCCGGCGGCCTCCAAGGCGTCCGTCCACTCCAACGTCCGGCGTAGCGCCTCCACCGTGGTCGCCAGCCAGGCGAGCCCATGGCCCAGGGTCTGTTCGGCCTCCAGCGCCGCCCCGTCGACCCGGCCGTCGGGGACGAGGCGCTCCGTGGCCCGTCGCTTGGCTGTCTCCAGCACCTGCTCGGCCGCCGGCAAGGCCGTTCGTGCCAGGTTGCGGGGATCGAGATCGCTGGGTGCGGCGGCGCGCGTGGCGTTGGGCATTAGTGATCTCCGGTCACGGTTGGTGGGTCGAACATGGCGCGGCCGAGGCCGCGGGTCCACTCCACGTCACGCCCGACATGCCGAGGAACCCGTCGCCGCGCTCAAAATACTCCAGGTCGAGGCCGCTAGAGGGCGACCCGCGCGAGCAATCAGAGCCACTAAATGGCGCGGATTTCTCACGATCGGCTCTAATCGCGATTTGCGCATAATTAACCAAATGTTTTATTGATTTGATGAAACGAACCGGAACAAGTGTTTGTTTCGGGGCGGGTTTTCATATTCCCGGTTTGACGAAACCGACGTCGTTAATGTCGCGGATTAACCAATCTTGATCATTGTTGGTTAAGAAATCGATGACAGAACGGAACAGCCATAGCCGCTTGTAACTCATATCGTGGTTGCTAAGCGAAATTTCATGGCTTACGGTAGCGGTGATTGTCTATATGTCGTGGGTAAATCTTTTTGAAACCCTAATCGTGGTATCGACATGCCTGACGCTGATCGTCTGATGAAACCCAAGGATTCCGCGGCAGGAAGCAGCTATGTCGTGTCGTGTTCCAGCGTTTTCCGTGATCGGGTGACCCGTCTCGCCGGCCAGCGCGGCGCCAGCCCGGCGGACCTCGCCCGCGCGGTGCTTCTGCTGTTGCCGGAAGGGGCGTTGACCCGAATTCCCGACCCGGGCCAGCCGTTGCCCCACGACCGGGAAGCCATCGCGCTGCGATCCGGTGCCTCCAAGGGCCGGGTGCTGCGGCGGAAACCACGTTTGCAGATGCGGCTGCCGGCCGGATACGCCCATGCCGATCTGCGGCGGGCGCTGGCGCTCGCCCTGACCCTGGCCGGCGGCGAGGCGGAGCTGGCCTTGGTCACCGAGGCCGACCGCAAAGCCGGGACCGCGGTCGAAAACGCGCGGGATGACCTGACCGCGGAGAACACCACGCTTCGCGCGTTGCTGGCCGATTTGGCGATCCCGTTGCTGGACCGCGGCATCCAGACCCGTGCCGATGCGTTGTTCGTGCTCGGCTTCGCCCCCGGCACCCTGCCGGACAACGGCACCATTCGCCGGCGCTGGCGCCGGCTGGCGATGATCTATCACCCGGATTCGGCGTTTGGCGACCACGAGCGGATGAGCCTGCTCAACCAAGCGCTCTCCCGTCTGACCGAGTGAGACCTTGACGATCTATGAAGCATCCGGGTAATAATATTTCCATGTTGTGCGATCTCCACACGCGGCCTCTGGGTCGCATCGGTGCGCGAATTAGCCACCCGGTCCTCGTCGAGGGCCGGGACCGTGCAGTTCGTCCGTTCACCGATCGTGGAGACCCGTCATGCTTGCCGAGCGCGTAAGCCCTACCACCGCCGCCTATTCATCCTCCGTTCCGGCCGTCGCCTGCTTTTCGATCCAGGCGCTCGCCGAACCGTCCGTCATGCCGCGTGTGCTGGAGCTGTTTGCCAAGCGTGGCATGATCCCCTCACGGTGGCACTCCGATCTTGGCGGCCGGTGCCGTGACGAGCTGACCATCGACCTTCAGATCGAGGGTCTGCCACGCGACCGCGCCGAGCTGATCGCCCACGCGATCCGGCAGATGGTGTCGGTGACCAGCGTGCTCACCAGCGAGAAGAGTTTCGTCTGAGCAAGGCGGCTTGATGCGGCGGCGTGGCTCTGGCATGCAGCCCGTCATGAGCTTTCTCGATCATGTGCGGCGCTGCAACGCCTACGAACTGAGTGGTTTCGTCCCGTTTCGGGTCGGCGAGGTCAAGCTCGGCTGGATACGCCGTGGGCTGTCGCTTGAACTGCGGCGGTTCGGCTCGCGGTTTCACGTGTTCGAGGATCTGGTGCATCTGGACCCGTCGCTGCGCACGCCGGACGCCCGCACCGAGGCGATGGCCGACACGGTTGCCGTGCTCGCCGCCGACGGGTTGATCCCGCCACCCCGGGATGAGTTGTATCCGGCGATCGAACGGCCGGGTGCGGAGGCCCAGTTCGAGATCGACCGGGCGGCCTGCACGTCGTTCGGCATCGCCAACCGGGGCTTTCACTTGAACGGTCTGGTCGGGGCGGGAGGGGACACCCGGATGTGGGTTGCCCGCCGGGCCTTGAACAAGACCACCGCTCCGGGCGCGCTGGACAACATGGTCGCCGGCGGCCATCCGGCCGGGTTGTCGGCGCGGGAGAACCTGATCAAGGAGTGCGCCGAGGAGGCCGGCATTCCCGAGGACTTGGCGATCACCGCCGTTCCGGCCTCGATGATCAGCTACACCATGGAGGTCGAGGACGGCCTGCGGCGTCATGCCTTCTGGTCCTATGATCTGCACGTGCCGGAGGGTTTCACGCCGGTCGCGGTCGACGGCGAGGTCGACTCCTTCGAGTTGATGGAGCCGGACCACGTGGCGGCAATCGTCGAGACCAGCGAGCAGTTCAAATACAACTGCAACCTCGTGGTGATCGACTGGCTGATGCGCAGCGGCCGGATCGACCCGGAGCATACGGATTATCTGGCGCTTTCCATCGGCCTGCATCGGCCTTGGCCGTAGAGCAGCCCGTCGCCGCTCTCACAGCCCGATCATCGTCCGCACCGCATCCGGCGTATGCCCGGCTTCACGCAACGCCCGCAGGGTCAGGCCGCGGTCGCGCTTGGCGAACCGCCGGCCTTGATCGTCAACCAGCAACCGGTGATGCCGCCAGCGTGGGACCGGTAAGCCCAGCAGCGCCTGCAGCAGCCGGTGCACGTGGGTGGCCTCGAACAGATCCTCACCCCGGACCACCATGGTCACGCCCTGCGCCGCGTCGTCCACGGTGACGGCAAGATGATAGCTGGTCGGCGTGTCCTTGCGCGCCAGCACCACATCGCCAAACCGCATGGGATCGCAGGTCTGCAACCCGCGCTGTTCGTCACGCCATGTCAGCGGGCCGGACGCGGCGGCCGCCATCTCGATCGCCCGGGCCATGCGGAGGCGCAGGGCATGCGGCTCCCCCCGAGCGAGACGTGCCGCCCGCTCGTCCGGCGACATCCGTTGGTCGGTGTCCGTCACCGCCGGGTCGTCCGGGCCGCCGGCCGGCGCGTGGTGCGGCGCGCTCAACGCATCCCGGAGATCGCGGCGGCTGAGGAAGCAGGGATAGATCAGACCCATCGCGTCGAGACGGTCGAGGGCGGCGCGATAGTCGGCCATATGCTCGGATTGACGGCGTACCGGCGTCTCCCAGGTCAGGCCAAGCCACGCCAGATCCTCCTCGATCGCGGCGACGAACTCCTCGCGGCAGCGGCCGGTGTCGATATCCTCGATCCGCAGCAGGAACCGCCCGCCGGCCTCCCGCGCCGCCTCGAACGCCTGGAGCGCCGAGAAGGCATGGCCCAGATGCAGCAACCCGGTCGGGCTTGGAGCGAAACGGCTAACGACGGTCATGCGGTGCGCCAGAACCACTGGAGGACAGGAGGATGACAGCGCGAAGCCGGCTGGTTACGGTCGCGCCTTCGACGCACGCGGGAGAAGACGATGACCCAACTCGACGGCCCCCTTCTTGACGGCCCACGGGTCGAGCCGGCCGACGGCCAACCGCCCCGCGCGTTGGTGGTGATGCTGCACGGCCTGGGCGCCGACGGCAACGACCTGATTTCGATCGCGCCGCTGTGGGCACCGCATCTGCCGTTCGCCGCCTTTGTCGCCCCCGACGCGCCCGAACCCTGCGACATGGCGCCGTTCGGCCGGCAATGGTTCAGCCTGCAAGACCGCGATCCCCAAGCGATGTTGGCCGGGGTGCGCGCGGCGGCACCGATCTTGGACGCGTTCCTCGACGCCGAACTCGACCGCCTGGGACTCGGCGCCGACCGGTTGGCCCTGGTCGGGTTCAGCCAAGGCACGATGACGGCGCTGTACACCGCGCCTCGCCGACCGGCGCCGGTGGCCGGCATTGTCGGGTATTCTGGCGCCCTGCTCTCGGGCCCCGGTCTCGCGGCCGAGGCGGCCGCCACGCCGCCGGTGTTGCTGATCCACGGCACCGCCGATCCGATCGTGCCGTTCGCCGCGATGGCGGCGGCGCGGAACGGGCTTGAAGCGGCGGGTTTCATGGTCGAGACCCATGAGAGGCCCGGCCTGGGTCATGGCATCGATGAGGAGGGGTTGCGGCTCGCCCTCGGGTTTCTTCAAAGGGTGCTTGGTGACTAACCGGGTGACAGTCGCTCTGGGTTACAGTCGCTCCGGCTACAGTCGCTTCGGCCGGATCGGCCTTGCGGCGAGCATAAAACTGTAACATCATGTAGTTATACACAGCTTCACTCGTTGCGAACACGTCACGGACAAAGCGCGATCGAGCAATGGCAGGGAACGAGATACCCAAGATGTTGTGGTCGCACTGTCCGCCGCCACCCAATCCCCGTGCTTTGCTTCGTGGGCGAACCGGTGCTTGGCTCAGTACCTGCTTTCGCCCGCGTCCCGGGGGGGCGGCGGGGTGACCGGCCTGGACCATGCCCCCGCGCTCGTCCTTAACGCCGATTTTCGGCCGCTTTCGTATTTTCCGTTGTCGCTCTGGTCCTGGCAGGACGCCGTCAAGGCCGTGTTCCTCGATCGGGTGAACATCGTCTCGCAATACGACACGGTGGTGCGCAGCCCAAGCTTCGAGATGCAGCTGCCCAGCGTCATCGCGCTGAAGGATTACGTTCATCTGTCACGCCGCCCGGCATTCACACGGTTCAACGTGTTCCTGCGCGACCGCTTTACCTGCCAATACTGCGCCGGTCGGCTCCCTACGCACGAGCTGACCTTCGATCATGTCGTTCCCCGGTCGCGCGGTGGCCGCACCAGCTGGGAGAACGTCGTCACGGCGTGTGGCGTCTGTAATCTGCGCAAGAGCAACCGGCTGCCGCGGGAGATCGGCATGATCCCGATCGCCGCGCCGCGGCAACCCACGGCCTATGATCTGCTGGACCACGGGCGGCGGTTCCCGCCGAACTACCTGCATGAAAGCTGGCGCGACTATCTGTACTGGGACATCGAACTGGATCAGGACGACGCCGACGACCCGCCGCGCGCGGCGGCCGGGCCGGCGTTCTGAGCCACCACGGTCAAATCCGCTCGCTGAGCCAGATCGCCGCCCGCGAACCGGCGCGGATCGCCGCCCGCATGACCGGGTAGCCGAAAGCGTCCTCGCCGCCATGCTCCTTGCCGATGTCGCGGTGCTCCTCCTCCTCGGCGCGGAACGTCTCGATCGTCGCCTTCAGCTCGGCCTCGTCCTCGCCCAGCAATTCGGCCTGCCGGCGGTAGTGATCGTCGATCACTTCCTCGACCGCGATGGTGCAGGCCATGGCCGCCTTCTCGCCCAACAGGGCGGTGCCGGCCCCAAGCGCGAAGCCGGCCAGATTCCAGATCGGATGCAGCGCCGTCGGTCGAACCCGGCGCTCGCGAATCAACGCTTCGAAGGCGGCCAGGTGCTTCTCCTCCTGGGCCTTCATATGCCGGATCGTTTTCGCGCTCGGCCGCCGGCCCAGCACCGCCAGTTGACCCTCGTAGATCCGCTGGGCGCCAAATTCGCCGGCGTGATCGACGCGAATCATGCGATCGACCAGCTGTTGCTTGGTCAAGTCGCCCGGCAGGCGGTTCTCAGCGGTCTTGCGTGTGGTCATGCTCAGCTCCCACTGCCCATCGTCAACGCCGCGTCTTGAGGGCGGCCCATCCGGCCAACCCGGCGAGAGCAAGGGCATAGATCACGTTCCATCCTGCCATCGAGATGCCGAGTACGGAAACCGCTACCTCGTCGCAGCGCACGATCGGCTGCGCCAGCAACTGGGCACGCAGGGCCGCCAGATCGTCCGGCATCGACGCCGCACCACAATCGGCCGTGCCTTCCCACCAGCCCTGCTCGACGCCGACATGAAACCCGCCGATGCCGCCCGAGGTCAGCACCGCCAGGACGGCCAGCACCACCAGCCACGTGGCCAGAACGGATCGGCCGCGTGCGGCAAAGGCGGCGAGACCGAGACCAATGGCCACCAGATAAGGCCAACGCTGCCAGACGCAGAGCACGCAAGGCTGCAGGTCGAAGCCGTGTTGCGCGATCAAGGCCACCATCAACGCCGCTGCCGCCCCGCCCGCCGCGATTAGGCCAGGCTGCATCAGAGCAACCATTTGAGCACCAAGAAACCGCCAACCAACAACACGAAGAACACCACCGTAATCAACCCCAGATGCTTCTCCAACAGCCGGCGGATCGGCGGACCGAACCACCACAGAAGCCCCGCGACGATAAAAAACCGCACCCCGCGCGCTAACCCGGACGCGGCAAGGAACACCAGGATATCGAGCCTCGTCACACCGCTGGCGATGGTGATGACCTTGTACGGGAACGGTGTCACCCCGGCGCCGAACACGATCCACGCCCCCCATTCGTTATAGCGTGCGGCAAAGCTCTTGAACTTTTCGCCATAGCCATAAAGCTCCAGGATCGGCTGGCCGATCTGCTCGAAGAACACGGCACCGATGGTATAGCCGAGCATGCCCCCGGCAACCGAAGCGAGCGTGGCGATCAACGCAATGCGCCACGCCTTGGTGCGATCGGCCAACACCATGGGGATGATCATCACATCCGGCGGGATCGGAAACACCGAGCTTTCGACGAACGCCACCAGTGCCAACCACCGCTCGGCGTGGCGGTGACCGGCGGAACGCAAGGTCCAATCGTAGAAGGATCGCAGCATGCGGGCGCTCGGTGGTCGCGTCGGGAAAGCAGGGTGGGTATCGGGTCGCATAGCAGTGGCGGGGCGCCCGGGCAAGCGCCGGCCAAGCGAGGCGGCTACGCCGTTGTACCCAATGCCGGCGAGAGGCAAGATACCGCCCCATGGAGAAACCTTCCGTTCACCCTTGGTTCGACCTCGGCGACATTCCCCCCGCGGTCGAGCTGACGACCGCTGACGGCAAGCCCAAGCCGATCACCCGCATGGCCGGTCGCACCGCCGTCGTGCATGTGGTGGGAGGTAATGATCCAGAACCGGTCGCCCGTGCGTTCGCGGCCCGCGCCGCCGCCTTTGCCGATCTCGACGCCGAGGTCTTCCTGGTGCGCCGGAGCATGCCAAGTCAGAATCAGGCGTTTGAACTCAAGCATGGACTGGACATTCCGGTGCTGGCCGACCCGCCAGGGGCCTTGGCGCATAATTTCCATTTGGGTGAGAGGGCCGCAACCTTGGTTTTCAACCGGTTGTCTCGGTTGACCGCCCGGCTGCCGGCCTCCGAGGAACCGGGAGGTCATGTGGAGGCCGTGCTCACGGCGGTACGGGAGCGCGCGGCCCCCGAGGAGTGGCGCGAGGGCCCGGCCCGCCAAGCGCCGGTCATGCTGGTGCAAAACGTTCTGACACCGGAATGGTGCCGCTGGCTGATGGCGCTGCACGACCGTGAGAACGCGCCATCGGGTTTCATACAACAGACCAAGGATGGTTCGGTGCTGACCAGCGATGCCGACGTCAAAGTGCGGCGCGACCACGTGATCGACCGTGACTCACCGCTTGAGCGGGACATCCGGCACATATTCCAGCGCCGGCTGATCCCGGAGATCGCGCGCACCACCCACAGCCCGATCCAACGCCACGAGAATTTCAAGATCGCGCGCTACGTCGCCGAGGAAGGCGGGCATTTCCGCCCGCACCGCGACAACACCTCATCGGCGACCCGCACCCGCCGGTTCGCCGTTACCCTGAACCTGAACACCGGTGAGTATGACGGCGGCCACCTGGTGTTTCCGGAATATGGTGACATCGGCTATCGACCTGGGGTCGGCGACGCGGTGGTGTTTTCCTGCTCGCTGTTGCACGAAGCCCGCCCCGTCACGCGCGGCGAACGCTACGTACTGCTGGCGTTTCTGCATTGAGCTGACAACGCGTCCAAGCCACGTTGATTTCGCGCATCGGCATCGTCATAGTGCGGCCCAGATGCCCGGAGCCCCCGTGGCGGAACTGGTAGACGCGACAGACTCAAAATCTGTTTCTCGCAAGGGAGTGTCCGTTCGAGTCGGACCGGGGGCACCATCTTCTCTTTTAAGCCGTCGAAACTGCCTAACATCTTGAATGGTAAGGTGATTTTTGGCGTTCGATAACCCTCATTTCGCCTGTACCGCAGGTGGGTCTTGAAGGCCATTCGCAGCACCGCGCGGCGGTGCTCGAGTTGGCTGGAGTGCCAGAGTTTCTGCGGATTTTCGAGGAAGCTGAAGGCCGTTCGATAAACCCTGTCGAAGCTGGCGGCGGGACGGACCGATCCGGCAAGCTTTTCGCGGATCGCCACCTTATCTCGTTCCATCGCGCTCAGACGCTTCTCGTAGCTGGCCACGAGCGACCCATCCGCTTCGAGGATGCGGTCCATCAGCCGCTCAGAGGCAGCCTCAAGCTTTCGTAGCTCGGCTTTCAGCGCATCGACGGAGGCTGTCTGGACACCGTGAAGCTGGTCCCACATGTCGCGGAACATGGATTTGGCGAGCGCCACCATCCCCGGCGCGGGCTTGAGAGCCGTCAACACGTCCTCGAATTCCCCCTCAATCAATTCCTTGCGGATGGATTTCCGGTATTCGGGACAGCCCTTGGTGTCGCATAGATAATAGGGATAGCGCTTGTGAGAGCCTTGTGACCAGCAAGACGTGTAAGGCTCGCCGCAACAATCGCAGGATACGAAGCCCCGCAAGGGAAAGTCCTCGCGGATATCGGCGCGTTTGGGAGCCTTCGCGCCACCCGCCAGGCGATCCTGTATCCGGTGAAGCGTGGCGAAGTCGATCAGGGCTTCGTGCTTGCCCTCCTGCATGTGAATACCCCAATTGGGGATATCGACATATCCGGCGTAGAGCGGATTGGTGAGCATGGTCTTGACGCGGGTGTAGTGAACACATCCCGCCTTGCCCTTCGGATAGAGCGGATGGTTATCAAGGAACTCCTTGACCTCCGTCTGGGTCTCGAACCGACCAGATGCAAATCCTTCTAGAACTTCCGTCATGACGCTTGCGGTGGGCTCATCACGCACCAGCAGCTTGTTATGGCCACTGACCTTGTCGTAGCGGTAACCGGGCATGGGCTGGAACACCCAATAACCGTTCTTGGCGCGGCCCCACATGCGGTTCTTGGTTTGCTCGCCATTCTTCTGGCGCTGGTGCTGGGCAACGCTGGCCAATAAATTCTCGATAAGCGTGGAATCGGAATCCTCACCGAACTTGATGGACGGCGACATCAGCACGCCGCCCGCTTCCAATATGGCGCGACGCAGCGCGCGGTAGGCTTCAACGTCACGGGCCAGCCGCGAGAGATCATCGATCACCACGGCATAGGTCCGGTCGGGGGCCTCGTGCAGGAAGATCAACAGATCGCGCATGCCGGGACGGTCGGCGAACTTGCCGGAGATATCGTCGATGAACACGCGTGCGGCCCCAAGCCCCCGGTTCTTGGCGAACTCCCGGCAGCGGGTTTCTTTTGAGGCGAGGCCGTCGCCATCGGTGGTTTGCTTGTGGTCGCTGACCCGGCAGTAGATCACCGCCTGTTTCGGCATGGCCTCTAAATCACTATCCATGACCGGTTTCCTTTCCTGCCTGGACATCACCTTGCCCGACGGCATCGCTAAAATTCGACTGAAATTCTCTATCCTTCAAGTCTACCGCATCGCCGTACGGAATGGGCGGCGGAGACGGCGTTCCGGCATCTTGTCCACAGCTTTTCGGCTCGAATTCGAGCCGAATGCCGAGCTGCATGGCCTGCAACAGGATGGCCCAGACGACCTCAATGTATTCGCGCTCCTGATCCGCCGTCAGGCCCAGTTCCGCGATCTCGGATCGGTATTTCCCGGCATCGAGAATGATCGCGGGCTTGGGCTCCGAGGAAATGGTTTCTGTGTCGTGTCTCCCGTCTTGTTTGTGTTGCTTGGTCATGGTGTCTGGTCCTCTCAAATCACTTTCATTCGCTTGCCTCCATCCGTGTTTTTCTGTTTAGAACAAAACGGGAACATTACTCTAGTTTTGTTCGCATTACAAGAAAAACATACGGATATATTCGGCTGAATTTCAGTGCTCCGGCATTCTGTCCTGATCGGGGGATGCGGCAGGCTCCGGAGCTTTGGCATGGGCCAGCGCCGCGTCCCGTTGCGCCGCGAGACCCTGCTGCTGCGGTTGAACCTGCTCAGGCTGCATCGGAAGTTCGGCCTGACGGTTTTGCTTCTGTTGCTTGAAGTGCTCCCGCCATTTTCCGGCCTCTTGGTGCGCTTCCAACATCAGCGCATGGACTTTCAGGATGTCGGCGCCGCTGAAGGATTGGGATTCCCGGTATTCTCCGGATTGCTCGTCCCGGTAGGTCCGGCCCGGCGTGACCGATACGAAGGGGCCGTTCTTGCCTTCCTGTTGCCAGAGCTTGGCGAACACAGCCCCGTCGCGCAGGGTTTGAAGGGGACCTTGGTTCTTTTCGTCGCTCATGATGTGTTCCTTTCGGTGTGGTGGGACCGTCACAGCGACAGTCCCGGTGACGTTCTGACGGGCTGCCGGTCGTGCTCCCGATCCGGACCGCGCCCCGTGTCCTCGGAGGTCATGCGGGCGAATGCGGCGTCGCGCTGGGCGGACAGCCATCCGTCCCTGTCCGCATATCCGCGCAAGTCAAGCGGCGGCTTGAGCGCAGGCGCGGGTTTATCCCGCGCCTTCTGCGGAGCAGCGCCGGAACCTTCGCGGCGCTCGGCTTCCGTCTTGTCGAGATCGGCGATCTGCCGGGCGATGAGCGGATCGCGGTTCAGATCGAACTGCCGGTGCATCTGCGGGGTACGTTGGAGCACACCGGCATCGAGCCACGGCCCAAGACGATCGCGGGCAAAGCTCATCACTCGCCCTCCCGCGCGTTCATCCACACGATCAGCGGACAACCCGGCATATAGCCGGGCACGAAGCCCCGGCTGCCCAGATAGGTGCAGGAGATGTAGCGGGGATAGTCCCGTGAGCCCTGATAGGTGCCGGCAACACGCAGATGCGGACCTTCATCGAGGTAGAAGAAGGCGGCGACTAGAAGCAGGGGCCAGCGGTTCAGCAGCCAGGCCAAGACACGGGCCAGAGCGCCGCCGAGGGAAAGGACGCGTTTCATGAGGACCTCCCGAGCGTGAAGACGGCCTTTACGAGCCAGCCCAGCCAGGAGAGCAGCGAGCGCGGATAGGGTTTGATCCGCAGCCGGGTGCGTTTGAGGTAAGGCTTGCCGTAGAACGGCGACGGATCGAGCTGCTTCCGCCAGGGCGCGATCTCGGCAATGCTCGGCAAATCCACCAGCATCGGCTTGTTGTTGCCGATCATCAGGATGCCTTGCTCCAGCCGCCGGATCTCCTCGGCGGAGAGCAGCGGCTTGGCGTCCTCCTGGAGGCCGTAGCCGTCCATGGTGAACATGCCGCTGGAAGCGATGCTGTTATTGCTGCGCGCGATCACGCTTTGCTGCGCCAACATGCGCTCGATCATCGCCAGGGTTTCGGGGTTGCGCTGACCCGGCATGAACAGCTTGACCTGTGCCTCCGAAAGCAGGGTCTCCAGCGCGGATTTGCCGTGCCTCTTGGCGAAGGCGGGGAAATTTTGGAAGGCGAAGATCGGAATAACCCCGTATGCACGGAGCGTGGTCAGATCGCTTTCCATATCCTGCCATGGCAGGACCCCGGCCTCGTCTGCCAGCAGGAAAACCTTCTTGGCCTTGTTCTCGTGACGGCGCAGCTCGACGCGCATGCAGTAGTTCAGGACGCCCAGGATCTTGCTATGGGCTGCCATCTTGTTGGGGTCGAGCATCACCGAAACGGTGGTCACGGCACCCTTGTCCTTCAGCTCGGAGAACCGGAAGCTGCATGTGCTTGTGAGCTTGTTGGCGCGGGTGGTGATGTCGAACTTGCCAAGCGCGGATACCCGCGCGCCCGACAGCATGCTATCGGCAAGTTTGCCGTCCGGCTGCTCCATGATGTCGGCGATGCCGGACGCCAGCGCGCACAGGAAGTTGGCGAAGTTGGCGACGTCCTCCGGGTCATGCAGATGCGCCCAGGGGGATTGATCGATCGGCATCGCCGCCACCGACACGACGCCGTCCTGTTCCGCCTCCAGACGGCCCGCCGCCCATTGCGCGTGCTTGAGCAGATTTTGCTTGTCGTTCAGCATCTGAAGACATTGGCCGAGGGTGCCGTTTTCCCCTTCGACAAGCACCACCATCAGGATCACGAATCCGATCAGGCGGCGATTGTTCTCCTTCCAGAAGTTCCCGTTGCTGACATCCGAGGGGCCGGTGTCATCGGGGTCGAGATTGCAGGACAGTTCCTCGACCAGATCGGTGATCTCTTCGAGACCTCCCTTGAGGAAGAACGTCTCGCTGACCAGCACCAGCGGATTGTAGGTGTCGGTCTCCTGGCCGATCTCTTTCTCGTAGAGCCCGCCCAGATTGATGATCCGCAGCCGCTCGCCCCGCTTGCGCAGGACCTTGGCGACTTGCGGCGTGATATCGGATTTGTAGCAATAGAAGACTTTCGGATGGCCCTTGAGCGCCATGATCGAGGGAATCGTGAACCGGGTGGTCTTGCCGCTGCCGCTTGGCCCGATCACATAGGCCGAGGCTTCGATGTCCGGGAAAACCGGCATGCCCTTGAAGGTACCGAATAGCGGCCCCCAGCCGTGCTTGACCAAATCGCGCCGGATTTCCTTCAGGGACGTGGCAAACGCCGCCTTACCCTTCCTGCCTGTTGGAATGCGCGCCTTGGCGTAGCCGCAAAGATCAGCGATCAGGGTCAGCGTGTCTGTTACGAGGGCAAGTCCCGACAGCCCCATCCCAAGGACCGCGAGGGCAGGCAGGATGTTGATCCCGCCCGCGCTCACCAGCGGCCCGCCGATCTCGCGCCAGGCCGCAATGGACAACCCGCCGACGACCAAGGCCGGAAGGATACGGTTCTGCCGCTGTCCGCCTTGCGCCGACATCGGTTTTATCCGCCGTGCGCCGGAAACCGGCACACAGAGCGCGCCAGCGCAAAGTCCTCGCGCGACACGCCCGCCGCCTCCAGTTCCCGCTTGGAGGGGGTGTGCCAGACGGGCTCATCGCCGGGCTCCATGTCTCCGACATTGACCCGGACCTGGACCCCGTCACGTCCGGCGGCGCTGTTGAAGTAGCACCACGCGTTGTTGTAGCGGGCCGGGTAGTTCGCGGGGGCGTATTCCACACCGGTATAGACGATCAGGCCGCGCATCCGTGGGTGTACGGCCTTGAAGAAGACGTTGAACACGTCCGGCTGGACCCTCTCGGTGCCGTTGTCCTCACCGTCGTCGTCATGTTCGGACGCGTTCCAGGCCGGGCGCACCATGGCGGGTGGAAGGGACGAGTCGGGCGCACCTGTTTCCACCGGCTGCGTAACCCGTGCTGTGAGCCGCTCCACGCACACCGACAGGTCATCCGCCCAGGTCGCGAGCGTGCCGCCCTGCGCGGCGGTCCACCGGCCCCAGACGTGACGCAGGGCCATGTCTTGGAGGCGGTCCAGCTTCGGACGGCCGAGCGTGCACATATGCACGAAACTGCGGGCGAGCGCGTTCGCGCGCCCCTCGACGCTGTAGGGGGTGCGGTAGGCCCGCGAGAACATCGCCGCGTCGGTCGGAACCTGAAGCTCCCCGTCCTCACTGATCATCGACCACGCCGGGTCCCGCGTCACTTGCAGCGGCGCGCCGATCAGCAGCACGTGGATGTCCTCGTTCGCCTCGATCCGGTTGTCGCCGAGGCCGCGCAGGACCAAGAGCAGGTCCAGACTCCCCGAAGCCGACGAACCGGGGGAGGCCCGGTCCTTCAAGAAAGCACCGATCTGCGCGATCTCGCGAGCGAACTTGCGCATCTTGCGCTTGAGCACCGCATAGCGCTCGTCGTCGGGCACGGCGATCTTGGCGATCCGCTTGTTGTTCGTCCCGTCCCACACGCTGAACGTGTCACCGGGCCCCACGATGTTGGCGAAGACCTGCCAAGCTGCCGTGTTCAGGGCTTCGCCGTCGCCTGCGTAACGCTCCGGCCAGACGAGCCGGTATTCGGTCGAGAAGGCCGGGGTGCTGGCGAGCATGGAGACCATTGCCACAGTGCCCAGCAGGTTACGGATGTGCGAGCTTTTCATCGGGCTATCTCCTTAGGTTCGGGACGAGGCATCGTCGAAGTCGGCCTCAGCGCGAGCGATTGCCGCCTTACGGCGCGCCTTGGCGTGCTCCAGATAGGCAAGACAGACTTCGACATAGGCGGTGCGCGCGGCAGCGAGCCGCTCGCGCCGGTTCTTGCAGGTCTCCGCTTGGCGCAAACGGTGGATCAGGCGGTCCGTGACCGACGCGGCGCGGCGGGACAGAAGCTCCAGCGCCTCGTTGACGACGGGGACGACCTTGCGGCCTGCGGTGAAGCTCCGCTCCGCCATGGCGGCTAGACCC
Organism: Alphaproteobacteria bacterium; assembly: GCA_013203465.1. GTDB lineage: Bacteria > Pseudomonadota > Alphaproteobacteria > Thalassobaculales > Thalassobaculaceae > JABMNR01. The sequence goes on along the minus strand of JABMNR010000054.1, from coordinate 2,534 downwards.
AGCCCGGCGGTGATCTCCAGCCCCAACTGCGTCGCATAGAAAAGCCGCAGATCGTTACCGCTCGATCCCGCCCCGAAGCCGCCCGTGAGATCGAGCGGGGCTAGGAAGGTGTAAGCGTATCCCCCGGCCCAGCCCGCCAGGGCCGCTAGCCCTGCGACCGAAACGATCCGGTCGTAGATGTCGCGCGCGCCATGGCTGAGGGTCTGACGCAGCAGACCCGAGGCCAGTATTCCGCCGAGCGCGGGCAGGCCGAACGGAATACCCAGCCGCCAGTCGTCGGATACGGCCTCGAAGACGTAGCTCTGAGCGATCCCCATCGAGACAACGACCGGGATCGGGGTCAGCAGGATCGCCAGCAATGCCAGCCCCAGCCAGCCGGAGAAGACGGTCCAGCCGCTAGGCTTGCCGAAGGTTTCCTTGACGATGAGGGTGTGGGTTTCGGGTTGGCGGGTCTGCGCTTTGGTAATCCGTTTGAGCCGGGCACCCTCGTTCGCGGCGATGTCCCGGTGCGCGCGTTCCAGCGCTTCACTCGACTCGACGCCGCTGTTAGCAGCGTCGAACAGGTTCTGCGCGATGACCGTCACGCGCTCTCGCTCGCCTTCCTTCCCGGTGAGCGGATCTATCGTCCCTGTCGGCACCGGCGGCGTGATCGGGGACCAGATATCGCAATTGAGGTGGTTCGGCGTGACGTTGGGGGCTGAAGCGTCCAAGGGCGTCCTCCCGTTCCGGTGCGAAGCTCCGTCTTCCGGGCCTTCGCCAACGGAGCACGATGCCCCGCCGTCCTAGGGAGGTTTATATTGGACCCAGTTTTTTATGTCAAGATAATGGGTCCAGTTTTTTTATATCATTTCTTGGTTCGATTTTTACGGTTCAAAATCCTGCCCCTGTTCTTTGGCCAGCAAATCGATTGCCCGCTCTAGAGCAGCTCTCTTGCTCTGAAACCCCTTGGCGATTTTCTCAAAAGTAACTAGGTGATTCTCCGAAACCCTTGCTGAGACCTTCTTAGAAGTGAGGTTGTCCTCAGCTTGAGGTGAGAGATGTGGCGCAGGTCTATCGGGCGCCTTTCTATATATTCTTTTTTTACCTTCTTCTTTCTTCAATTCAAACCCAATATACTCTATACGCTTATTAATTTCCGCAATAGTAACAGATTTTCCTTTCTTTTGTCCAATTTTAGTTGGTGAAAGCTTAAATATCGTGTCTCCTTCTGCGTGAGACACACTGCACTCGTCTGCATTCAGCATTTCAAGAATACGTTCTCTTATGTCGTCATGAGACAGCTTCCTGTTCACCGTCTCTTTGTCTGTCTTATCTTTTGGCATACCTTATTAGCGGCCCATGTAGCGTGATGGTTGTGCCGACCGGTTGTTCGTCCAGCGCCACACTCCTATGATACGGCTCTTGCAGCGCTCAACCAAGGGAACGGCCCTCATGACAAAAACCCTCCACCTTCGGGCAAGCAAGGGGGCGACCCTTCGGTCGGTCGTTGATTTCATTTTCGACCAGAAGCCCGAGATTCCCGAGCACGCATCCAAATTCGAGATGATTGAGGGAGGTTCCACGGAAGCCGGTTCCGGAGAAGACGCTATCGTCGAACTCAGGCTTGTCTTCGATGCGCCAACGGAAGAGGACCTTGCTAACATAGAAGAAATCATCCGGATCGCGCGACAAAGCGCAGACGATATTGAAATCACCGTCAACTAGCCATTCCATGCTCTACCCGCTTTATGCGCATCATTCCAGCAACCAGAGACACCCCAAGCCACGCAACTATCAGTACAAGAACAAGCGCGAACTCGGAATGGATTGTCATATTGAGTTGATGGAAAAGATTCAAATCTTCTTTAAAGAATGGAATGCTCCAGTCAGCATAGTTCAGGATATTCGCATAATTGGATAAGCTTATACTGCACACGATGATGCCAGTGAAGAGAGTGGCTAACACCGTTAGGAGTGATGGACGTGTCTTCGATGAATGTCTTCCTTGTTGAAAATCGAGACGGTCCTCAAAAGTTGGGTGGGTTATCGCATTGTTTAGCGCCCACATCTTCGATCGTGCTTTCGTGTATTTTTCCCGAATGGCCCGGCTCTTTAGAAAGACCAGATATCCTTCGGGATCAAATGACATAGCGACGGTGTCGGCCATATATTCTCGCCAATGAAACATGCGGCGGCGATTGAGGATTCCCATGATCCCGATAAAGGCATAGCCCGCGATGATCGCATAGGCTCCCCAGAGATTGTCGAACCGGAAATCCGAGTGCATCCCTGCCAATACTAGAGCGCCTACGAGTAGGAGTAGAATCACAGACAGTGAGCTGACAATGGAAACGATTACGTAGTCCGCCCGTCCGTGATGTCCCAATTCGTGGGCGATCCTGTGCCGGGTGTCCTTTGAACCCGGATTTCCCATGTGCACCGTTCATTTGACGCCAGCACTGTGCGATTGTGGTATACATATCAGTATGTTGGGTTGGTTGGAGGGCGGGTAAGATGCGGAACCCAGAGGGTGAAGCCAATATGCCGCCTTTGCG